>LVAK01000209.1 GCA_001604035.1 Clostridiales bacterium Firm_05 | reverse complement strand
TACATCTCGTTGAGAGTGGTTATCTCCAGCTCCCCACGGGCGGAGGGCTGTACCTTTTCTGCTCTTTCTGCAACTCCGGCGGGGTAGAAATAAAGTCCGGTGACAGCATAGCTGCTCTTGGGCTGTGCAGGCTTTTCCTCGATCGATATCGCCTGCCCGTTCTCGTTGAACTCCACTACACCGAAGCGCTCCGGGTCTGAGACATAGTATCCGAATACGGTGGCACGGCTGTTTGTCTCCGCATTTTCCTTTGCGGTGCGGAGCAGCTTTCCGAAGCCGTTTCCGTAGAATATATTGTCCCCCAGCACCATTGCACAGGAGTCGTCACCAATGAACTCCTTGCCGAGTATGAATGCCTGAGCCAGTCCGTCAGGTGAGGGCTGAACTTTGTAGCTGAGGTTTATCCCGAACTCCGAGCCATCTCCCAGCAGTCTCTCGAAATTAGGCAGATCCGTTGGTGTGGAGATTATGAGTATATCCCTTATACCGGCCAGCATCAGCGTGGACATTGGATAGTATATCATGGGCTTATCATACACCGGAAGAAGCTGCTTGCTCGTTACCAGTGTCAGCGGATAAAGCCTTGTGCCGGAGCCTCCGGCGAGGATTATTCCTTTCATAAATATGACTCCTCTTTGAAGATATGTAAGCTGCTCGTTTGCAGCACGGATACTGTTCCGGCCTTACCGACAAATCCAGTCCCGATAGATCAATCAAAGTATATTATACCACATTTGATCCGTTTTGTCTACTGTATTGACTGATAGTTTTTTGCTGCTGTCTATAAGCTCCGGCCGGCAGTCACAAAAGAGCAGGCTCTGCAAAAGCAAACGCCTTTACAGAGCCTTATATCACTCATTTCTTCTGTCTATTGCTCCACGTTTTTTCTCTGGGTGGAGCTCATAATAGTGCTTCTTGTCAGCATACATACGCTCGTCAGCATTGTGGAGCGCTGTACGCACATCCCTGACATCCCCCTCAAAGGCTGAGCCTATGGCGAATACCAGATCATCATACTTCTTTGAGACTGACCTCAGCTTTTCAGCCTTACTGTTAAGCTCATCCTCGGTCACGGCTGTGACCACTGCAACGAACTCGTCTCCGCCAGCACGGAATATCTCATGTATCGCAAATACCTCCCTGAGAGCATTCGCAGCGTTTTTCAGGAGAGTATCTCCGGCATTGTGACCTGCGCCGTCGTTCACAGCTTTAAGACCGTTAAGGTCGGCAAAAACTACTCCCACGGATTTTCCCGATGAACTCTTTGACAATGCATCCACATAGTTGTTCATCTCATTTCTGTTCATAACGCCTGTAAGCATATCCGTTGAACTGAGAATATGGAGCTTTCTCATCATCTGATAGCTGTACAGCTCAGAAGCAAGAATAAATGTGGTCAGCTCAAGTGTTTCTTTTATCGTATCCGCCGCATCCGCACTGAAATTCAGTGACCATATATATCCCATAAGCTCGTTTTTGAACTCAAGCGGAAACAGCACTATCGTCTTTCCTCCGGCACTGGTGATAGAATTATACCAGGCCGGATTGCGCTCTTTGATGACCTCCATATCATGCTCGTTCCTGACGATCACACAATTGCTGCCTGCGATCGTGTCCTTCCAGGAATCAGCGATATCATAGAATTTATCATCAATATAATTGTTCATTGACATCAGCTTTGATTCATTTGAAAAGGCCTCGCAAAGAACAGAACATTCCCTTTTATCAGTGTCCATAAGCATGATACAGCAATACTCTGAATCGCATAGAGCACGTATGTCCTCACATATCGACCACATCGTATATTTGAAGTTATCGGAACTGCGGAGCTTTATACAGGTCTCAAGAACAGGTGTTGCGATATCCGCAGATATAGTTGACATTCTCTTTGCATCCGGCCTGAAACTGATCTCCATGATGTACATACAGTAGCAAGTATTGCCGTCATCAGGACACAGCGGCAGAAATGTCATGTCGAACCACACATCAAATCTTGCCGGATGTGCATATGCGTGCCGGCACTTCTTCCTGACCGCAGCATCATAGCAGGAGCCCTCAAAATTCAGGTCTCTCGTCAGGTAATTTGTGTATTCACTGTTCGGAACAAATTTCTGAGTCAGCATCGTCAGTTTTTCAGTGGGGCGCTCGATACTGTCCAGATATGCCCGGTTGCCGGTAACTATACAGATCTTGCCATAGCTGCCGTTTTCCAGCCTTTCCACTGATACTACACAAGCGGATGTTGCTATATTGTCGACCAACGCCTGAAAATCCATAGACTCCCTCCCTTACGGCATCTTCATGTTTACATTATACCACTATTGCCAACCGGTTTCATGTCTTTTTATGGGTAATATTGTGTATAATATCTGAACTTGCTTAATGCAGAAGACATGATCATTCTGCTGATCTGGCCGGTGAATACAAATGCGGAGCAGACGTGACCTATCGGCTGCCGATGCTTTCTGTATTCAGCGCTTTTATATCTCCACCGTATCTGTTGCGATAAGCTCCCTGAATCTTGTATCATGCTCCACAAACAGCATTGTCGGCTGATGCTCCTGTATCAGCTTTTCGATCTGCATACGGGAAAAAATGTCGATATAATTCAGCGGCTCATCCCATATGAAAATATGTGCCGGCCGCAGCAGACTCGCAGCAATAAGCACCTTCTTTTTCTGCCCCTCGGAAAAGTCACTGATATCCTTCTGGAACTGTACTCTTTCAAGATCAAGCCGGCGCAGTACAGTGCAAAACATACTCTGGTCGATACCCAGCCTGTCGCAAAGGCTGAACACATCTCCGCTTAGCCATGAGGTGTCCTGATCCACATAGGATATCTCCAGTCCCGAAGCCACAGAGCAGCTTCCGGATTCGGAATAGCTGCCTGACATTTCCCTCAGCCCTGCCTCCTGGAGCACACGCTTTATGAGAGTTGATTTGCCGCAGCCGTTCCCTCCGTGGAGGGCGATCCTCTGTCCCCTTTTCACCTGAAAGGTAAGCCCTGTGAACAGAGGAGCTACAGCTCCCTCATACCGGAAGCTGTAGTCCCTGAACTCGATGAGAGTTGACTTGTGATGTTCAAGCTGAGACAGTTTCAGGTCAGTCACTTTCTCTATATCGCTGAGCAGTCCCTCCTTTTCCTCTATCTCACGGCTGATACGGTTCTCCATCTGCTTTACTCTGCTCTGCATCTTCTTTGTTTTTGCGGCTATGAACGAACGGGTGCTGATACATCTGTCGTGCTCCTTTACAGGATCGAAGCCTATCTTTGTGCGCTCATTCCTGTCAGCCCAGTCTGCGGTACGCTTTGCAGCCTGCTTCAGTTTCTTTATCTCACGCAGATGCTTCTCATTCTCGGCTGCGGCAAACTGATCCTTACGCTGCTTGTTCTCCCACCAGCTTGAGAAATTGCCACTTTGCACCTCAATGCTCTTCCTGTTCAGCACCAGCACATGATCCGTGCAGCAGTCCAACAGCTCCCGGTCGTGGGATACAAGTATGAATCCCTTCTTACCGGAGAGATAATCCCTTACAGTGTCCCTTGCGTTCTGGTCAAGATGATTCGTCGGCTCATCTATCAGCAGAAACTCGTTCTCGCCGGAGAACAGCACTGCCAGCAGCAGCTTTGTCTGCTCTCCGGGACTGAGGGTACGGAACGGGCGGAAGAGTATGTCCGCCTCCTCATCAAGGAGCGACAGCTCGCATATCACCCGCCATTCCTCACATCCGGGCTTTATCTCTTCTATGAACTCCGAAGCGCACATATCCATGTACTCATCAGGGATACGGTAAGGAAAGTACTCAAACCGGGCGGATGTATCTATTGAACCGCTGTAATGGTATCTGCCCATAAGAAGGTCAAGGAAAGTGGTCTTGCCCTTGCCGTTACGGCCTATGAAGCCCAGCTTCCAGTTCGTATCGATAGCAAATGAGACGCTTTCAAAAATTGTATCAAAGCTTCCTTCGTAAGAAAATGTCAGGTTTTTTACACTTATCTGTGACATATAGATTCCTCCTTCCACGGTCCTGTGAAAATAAAAAGGACCGTTTGCTGCCAAACGATCCATTACATACTTATAACCTCAAAGGCGCAGAGATACACTACACCGCACGGAATACTATACGCACAAAAAAGAGGTTATGAGAACATAATCCACTTTTGGCAACATGACAAGACAGTATGCAAATATCCACACTGCCGATAAAATATTCATGTGTTCAAAAGCAGATTATCTTTTCATCCTTCCACCTCTTTCGTGTATGTTGTCTGCATTATAGCATACTTTTTTCAGTTTGTCAAGAGGATTGTAAGGCTTTGCCGCTCAAATCCCGGAATAGTACCTTACCAGCTCCTCTGCACAGGCAGCTTTGGTCATGGGAGCAGACTGCCATACCAGCTCGCCCTCACATTCAAGGCTGAGCACAAAGCCGTCGCACTGATCCCAGCCATATAAGAGATATTCCCTGCCGCCGTGGGAAAATGTCATTTCATCGCCGGCCAAAACGGCCTGCTTCAATTCGTTGCTGCTCATATCTCACCTCATATATACATTGCATCCATAGCCGAAATATACTCAAGCGTAGGAACAAATGTACCCTTGTGGCGGTCGCCCCGGTAGGCCTCATGTCCTTGCTTGTAAGCTATTACCTGCGCCATGGGAAACGGTATCCAGATACCACTGTCAAGAGGCTTCGTTGAAAAAATGATCCCGTTTTCCAGTCTCTTGAAGCACAGGGTGTTTTTCAGATTCTTGTGAACATAAAGCATTTCGCCGTCAAATATCATCAGGTTCAGCTTGTTCCTCGGAGCATTCTCAACTATGAAACGGTTGACTATCTCAAAGCGTTCCCGCTCATTAGGAACAGCTCGTGAGATATGCTCATTCATCACATCAAGAAATGAAAGAAAGAACCGCTCCGAATCTGTATCTCCTGACTGAACTGCGGAATATCTGTGATTATGCCTGCCGTTGAAAATAGTTCCGTTGTGTATAAGAGTCCACTCTCTGCCGGAGATATCTGTCCCTGTGAAGGGGTGACAGTTGCGTTCGTTTATAGTGCCGACAGTTGCAAATCTGATGTGTGCGAGCACATTTTTCTGCGGAGTAAAGCTATCCACCATATCGCTGAGAAAACTGCTCTGACTGGCACATACAGGCTCCTTCAGGATCACCCTGCCGCCGTTTTCGTACATCAGTCCCCAGCCATGTGGATTCTTGTCACTGTGAGTAAAAAAAGTCCGCAGATAACCGGCTATATCCGTATTCCGTTCAGAAGTAAAGCCAAACAGCTCACACATTTATGTCACCGCCTTTTTTCTTGATTTATAATGTACAATTCATGATTGACTTGCTGAAACAGGCATTGCTCGTTAATTTATTCTTCTCAAATGCTATTATTTCGAGTGCATTTTCGTTATCGGAAAAATGATCTTCCATTTCTTCTATAATTACTATTCCTCGTTCCAGAAGCTTTGTATCAGCTTCGAGCAGAGCTGCATCCTTATGGTCACGGACCGCCTTTTCCTGCAATTCCGGAGTAAGCTCGAAGTCAGGCTGTGAAAGCAGGTAAAGCATCAGCAGGTGGGCGAATTCAAGATCTCTCCTGTCAATACCGTAAGGGGCTGAGGGATTGATATCAAACATCCTCAGTTCAATATGGTCAACACCGTTGGATGCAAGATTTTCAAGGCTGTTCACACCCTTTGGCTTCAGACGTATGGGCAGATACAGTTCGCTGGCAGAATACAGGGAGCCTGTAACGATATGCTTCTTGATGCTTCCGGTAAATGTTTTCAGGCTTCTGTGGTCAAGAATCGGCAGGAACTTGTTCCAGTAACCCCTTCTGCTGTTCCGCATGGAAGAATACTCACTCATTATTATACCGCTTTCACCGTCCTTGTCAAGTGAAGCATCATAATACGGGCTCGATGCCGTCAGCAGCACCAGCAGCCAGCTATGTGCCATAAGCTGCTTGTAAAGCCTGAGATAAATGCTGTCACGGAAACTGTGCGGATCTTCATTTTCAGTATTGAGCTCATTCAGGAATTCCTCTGCAAATGAGAAATTGAAATGTATTCCCGAGAAAAGCATGAGCTTCTTGCCGTATTTCTGTTCAAGGACTTCACGGTAAGCACGCTTTGAAGAATGATCGCCGGTGAAATCCGCTATGGGGATATCATCCTCGCTGTCAAAATGCGGAGGATTGCTGTAGAGCCATATGCTCTCTCCTGTCTTTTCAAGCTCCGCTCTTGCCCTCCTATCCAGTGCTGCCAGCGCTTCAACAGCTTCGTCAATACTATGACAGGCCGGAGTTACAAGCTCTATCTGGTTCTCGCAGAAATCACGGGTTATATGCTCATCATGGCCAAAGGGATGCGGAGTCTGAGCGAGTCTGCCGTGGCTGTCCACACGGAGCGTCTCACGCTCTAAGCCGAATTTTCCGCTGTAGTAATATTTGCTTTTGGTCATATATATCACCTCATATTGCAGCATACTGCTCAATGTATTTTATCATGGGTATACCATTTTTTATTCCTTCAAGCATAGTTCTGGCCGGATTTGTATGTCTTCTCGCTCTTTCATAAAGCGGAGAAAGCAAAGTCTCTTCGCCGAACCCACGTTTTTTCAGTCCCTCTGATGAAAGATCAAGTATGCGGATAAGCTGACCTTCGATCCTGTTTTCATCAATAAAGTACGGCTGACTGCGCTTTGACAGCAGCTTCTGAAGCTCCAGTGCATTGAAGCCGTGAGAGTAGATCACATTATCGTTTTCAAGTATCTCTTTCAGCTCATACAGCTTTTCCTTCAGGCCTGTATGGAATGCCGCAACTGTCATTGCCTCCGAAAGCGGCTGGCAGCATGAGCTTCTGTATTCGATAGTGCCCCTGAAAGTCAGATCCTCGAATTTGAATGTCCGCAGGTATTCAAGGTCGGAAATATCAGGCGTAAAGCTTATCTTCTGATACTTTTCGCCGTCGAAGTATTCGCCCTCAACAGAGTCACGGGAGAAGAACTCATCTAAAGTCAGCGGCGTGAAATCTATGTATCTGCCGTCGCGCATTGTACAGTAAATGGACTGCGTACCTATATAGTCGATAAGCTCGTCTATGCTCGACACCTTTTTCCCGAACATTCCGATATTATGTGGGTTATAGCCCTGCATACTGTGCTCCCACAGCATATTCCTCACGCACAGGAAGTCCGGATAATCCGGCAGATATGAATTTGCAAACAGCAGGGCCTTGTATGGCTCAAGCAGGCCGAAAATGTTGATAACGTCTGTAAGCTCCTCATATTTCACATCAAGCTGTACCTGCGAGGCACTTGTAAAAGTTCCAAAATCAGGACGTTCATGGAAGCGCATCGCCACATCATTTTTATGCCTGGGATATGAGTGCAGGTAGTG
>LVAK01000208.1 GCA_001604035.1 Clostridiales bacterium Firm_05 | reverse complement strand
TCTGCCCGTCAGTACGAAGGTATGTACGACTGGATGATTAATTGGTGATTTAGCAAAAAGTATTATTAGTCTTTTAGGGAGGGGAGTATATGTATTGTTATCGTTGTGGTAAAGAAAATCCTGAGGATGCTCAATTCTGCAACAAATGCGGACTACAACTGAATACCAAAACGCTTAATGAGCATATAGATAATACCACACATCCTAAAAAAATGATTAATGGAAATAGAGAATGCCCTCAATGTGGAAATATTATAGTATGGTATCAACACCGATGTAAAAAATGCGGGAAATATATAGGAGAAAGCAAATATTTAACAAATACTGTAATTATTATCGCTCTTATTATAGCCTTTTTAATTTGGACTACATTTTATCCTGATATGGATATTTGGGAATTTCTTTTTGAAAGCCATTAAAATTATTGTTTATTCAACAACGCTATATTATAATAATATTAATATAATTTCAAACATCAAAACAATGGGCGGATCAATTTCCGCCCTTTGAACGCCATAAGGAGTAATATATGGGAATAATCGTCCTTATCCTGCTTCTGACCGAGCTTGGGATGATCGCATTCGGTACTTTATTTCTTATCTCAATGATAGTATTTGCGATCGATCATTTCTATCATCGAGGCAAAGAAGATGAGATACGGAATTATTATCCCGAACTGCCGCCTTCAAAATGTTCATCATTAGGTCGGGCTTCATTAGCATTGGCTATGATATTCGCCGGAGCTTTCCTCCTCTGTTTATGGATACATGGCACAGAAACAAGATTCTTTATTCTCCCATTCGGCTACAAGGGCTGAAAAATAATATAATTGATCGACAGGAAAAAATATGAAAGATATCAAACTCAAAGGTGCAATTTTCGACATGGACGGTGTTATTATCGACACCGAAAAGCTTTATCTCCGCTTCTGGAAGGAGGCCGCTGCTGAATTCGGATACGATATGCGTGACGAACACGTTTTCGCTGTCCGCAGCATGGCAAGAAAATATTCCATTCCAAAGCTGAAAAGTATGCTGGGACAGGATTTTCCCACTGAAGAAGTCCGCTCCCGGCGCACTGAGCTGATGAACGAATTCATCAGCAAAAGCGGCATTGAAACTAAAAAAGGACTTTTCCGTCTGCTGAATCATCTCCGGGATTCCGGAGTAAAGATCGCTGTTGCAACCGCAACTCAGCGTGAGCGCACCCTCAGCTACCTCAGCCGCATCGGTGCTCTCGAATTTTTTGACGCAGTTATCTGTGGGGATATGGTCACTACCGGAAAGCCTGCTCCGGATATATACCTTTCCGCCGCAGGAGAGCTCGGCCTTCCGCCTGAGACCTGTGCTGCATTTGAAGATTCCCCAAACGGGCTTATCTCCGCACACACCGCAGGCTGTTACACAGTAATGGTACCTGACCTCACTCAGCCGGACGAAGCTGTCCTGCCGTACATAGACAAGGTGATAAACGACCTTGGCGAGGCAGTTGACCTTTTCGGGGAGGTGTTATCTTGAGCGTATCAGAGATATTTGAGATACCGAAATTCTTCTATTTTGAAAGCGGAAACGATTATTCCGGAAGCAAGGATGATTTCTCATACAAAATTATGAACGGTGAGAAGCTGAAGGCTCTCACATGGCATGGACGTCTCTGTTCCATGAAAGCAGAGATCGAACATGAAGCCGAATTCGACCGGACTGAAGAAGGCTTTATGGAAATGGTCCACTGGTTGGAGGATATGTACAAAGCTTAATAATACAAAAAAGGCAGCCAGCTGGCTGCCTTTTTATTTCAGTTATTACCATTGCTCATAACCATACTCGTTTGTTTCCGGCTGCTGAACAGGCGGATCTGTAGGCTGCGGTGCAGGCGGATCTGTGGGCTGAGGTGCAGGCGGTGTTGTCGGGGGTTCAACATACTGTGTAGGAGTCTCAGTCGGAGTAACGTTCTGCGGCTGAGTTGTCTCGATCTGTGCAGATGTTGTTGTCTCCGGAGTCCAGCTGCTTGTGGGTGCCTGCTCTGAAGCTTCGGGAACATAGTAGATCTTCAGCTTCTTGCCTTCTTTATTGCTGAATGTGGAACCGGCATTGACCTTCTTTCCGTCAACCTCGATCTCAACGACCGTGTTAGGTGTTCCATAGTAGGACTTTGACGGAGTGAACTCACAATTGAAATCAGATATACCTGCTGCTTCCAGTCTGGTCTTATACTGGGAAACAGTGCATCCATTATAGTCAGGTATAAGTGCAGATTCCTTACCCTTACTTATCTTGACCTTGATAACAGTTCCGGCAGATACCATGGTACCAGGCTCGATATCCTGCTCAAAGATCATATCGCTGTCATAGCCGTCATTGTACTCATATGTAGGATCAAGAACGAAGAAATCCGCCCATTTGTCCTTTACATTTTCATAGAATTTACCGGTCAGCTTAGGCACCTCTGTATCCTTAGGACCAGTTGCTTCTGCGGAAGGATCAGTCGTTCCTGATATCACATTATCGCTGGCACTGGTGGTCTTTGACGAACGTGATTTTGAATTGTCACCTTTATCAAAACCGATGATGTTTATTACAACAACAGCGATTATCATCAGGATAGCCAGAAGAAGTATAGCTATGATTATCGGCACCTTTATCCTGTCAACGTTATTTATCTTTTCATAGCGGTACTCATCGTAGTCCTCTGCCTGACGCTGCGGATAGACCTGCGGCGGCGGCGGAGCATATACCGGCTGGCGCATCTGCTGCTGAGGCTGCTGATATGCCGGCTGCTGGTTATATCCTGAGGAAGCTCTCTTGGTAGGCTGTTCCTCATATTCCGGTCGGCTCTGAACTGCCGGTCTGATCGGTGCAGGCTGCTCGAAAAGTCTTGTTACCAGCTCGGTAATAGTCTGGATACGGTCTCTTCCGGAAAGGTTCATACCGTCCATTATAGCACGGGAAACATGAGCCGGGATGCGAGAATTCAGCAATGATGGCTCGTGAAGGTCATCATGCTTGAGACGATTTGTGGAATCATCCGGCATACATCCTGTAAGTGCTCTGTAGATAAGAGCACAGATGCCATACACATCGGTCCATGAACCCTGACGGCTGCTGCTGCTTGCGGAATACTGCTCAGGAGCAGCATAGCCCTTGAAGAGCTCGTATTCGAGACCGGCATTGGCTGTTCTTACAGCTGAAACGCAGAAACCTGAGAGTCTCAGCTCTCCCTTATCGGTGATGTATACAGTGTCAGGACTGATAGCCCTGTGGATTATACCCGCATTATGAAGACGTCCGATAGTTGTGAAGAGAGGCGGGAATAGCTTAGAGACCTGCTCCCAACTCAGCTCTCCGGCGTTCTCCTTAAGGTAATCCAGCATTTTCACGCCTTCGATATGCTCAAAGACTGTATAGGTAGTATTGTTTTCAGCAAACATATCCAGGACCGGATTGATATTTGAATCATTCCTCATCCTTGCAAGGGACTTGTTCAGCTCTGTGTATTCAGCCATAAACGCCTTATATTTGGCAAGATCATTATAGTTTACGCTGATGGTTGCTTTGTTCTTTACACGGGTGCAGAGATTGATAGGCATATACTCCCTCAGCATAATCCTGCATCCGGTAGAGATATCAAGTCCTCTGTATGTTGCACCCTCTCCGTTGTATTCGAGAAGAATACCAACGAGATATCTGTCATGGAGTATCGTACCCGGGGTTATATACATGGGGTTATTCGGCTTGCTGTTATCATATCCGCAGTGCGGACATATGCTGAGTTCAGAATCATATTTTTCCATGCACTTGTAACAATATTTACGTTCTCCCAAAGCAGCTCCTCCTTAATTCAATGTATTAATGCACAAAATAGGCATCATATCTATTCTAACAGGATTTCACCCAAATGTCAACTGTTTCCCCCTCGTTTATACGGATTCGTAGGAATTTGTATTAATTTTGTAATAATTTGCATTTAGTATATTTTCCGATCTATGTGCTATATTTATCAGACAATAAGCCAATATACCGCATGATCCGATATCTATTGCAGCAAAAAAGGGACTGCAAAAGCAGTCCCTTTAAATTATTACTTGAAGTAAGCAACGCCGCTCTCGAAGATCTTCTGATCCTTGTTTCCGGGAACGTTCTTGCCGATAAATCCGCCGAGACGCTCAGAGTGTCCCATCTTACCGAGAACTCTTCCGTCGGGAGAAGTGATTCCCTCGATAGCCTCAACAGAGGTATTCGGATTGTATCTGATATCCATTGTAGGATTGCCGTCAAGATCAACGTACTGTGTAGCGATCTGACCGTTCTTAGCAAGCTGCTGGATAAGACTTGCAGGAGCTGTAAAGCGTCCCTCACCGTGGGATATCGGTATAGCGTGGATATCGCCTACCTCGCAGCCGTAGAGCCACGGGCTCTTATTGGAAGCGATACGTGTATTCACCATCATGCTCTGGTGTCTCGCAATAGTGTTGAAAGTAAGTGTAGGAGAATCATCCTTCATGTCAACTATCTCGCCGAATGGTACAAGACCGAGCTTGATAAGTGCCTGGAAGCCGTTGCAGATACCGAGCATAAGTCCGTCACGCTTCTGAAGAAGCTCATGAACAGCGTCCTTGATCCTCGGATTGCGGAAGAAGGCTGTGATGAACTTACCGCTTCCCTCCGGCTCGTCACCGCCGGAGAATCCTCCGGGGATCATAATGATCTGTGACTGGCGGATTGCTCTCTCGAAGTACTTAACGCTCTCCTCGATATCGGATGCGGAGAGATTGCGAATAACGACTGTTTCAGTCTTAGCACCCGCTCTGCGGAAGGCTCTCTCTGTATCGTATTCGCAGTTTGTTCCAGGGAATACAGGGATAAGAACCTTAGGCTGTGCAACAGATGTATTTGCCTTGAGCTGCATCCTCTCAGCGAAGGAATAAGTCTCAGGTGTAGCGTCTGTAGTCTTTATGCGGCACGGGAATACAGGCTCAAGCTTGCCCTCCCATGCTCTCTGGAGGTTGTCCAGACCGATAGTGTAATCGATATTTCTGATCTTGTACTCGTCGATAGTCTTACCGATAACATCCTCGCCGTCCTTAGCCTCGCCGGAAAGCTCGATAACGAATCCGCCGTAGCAAGGCTTATAGAGCTTCTCGCCGGGAACTCTGGATGTAAACTCAAAACCTATCTTGTTGCCGAAGCACATCTTTGCGATACCTTCAGCAGCTCCGCCGTAGCCGAGAGTCCATATAGCACTTACTCTGTCCTCAGCTATCATTGCCTCGACCTTCTCAAAGCATTCTCTGATGCTGTCCCATACAGGAAG
>LVAK01000023.1 GCA_001604035.1 Clostridiales bacterium Firm_05 | reverse complement strand
CCTCACGTAAGCTATTATCTGGGCAGTGATGCTCCTATTCCGGCAAGGCCGAAGGTACTGCTCAACAATACTCCGCAAAAAACTGACATCTCCGACGAGCCCGCTGTAACAACAGCGCCTGTCGTAACCCAGCCCATTGTGACTGAGCCTGTGGTCACCGGACCGGGTAATAACATATCTGATATTGCTGACGGAGAGATATACACGTTCCGCAATGTCAACAGCGGTCTCTATCTTGACGTTGAGGGAGGAAATGCCGCAAATAATTCTAATCTCCAGCAGGGAACCAATATCGGAAAGCAGAACCAGTTCAGGGCTGTATCTGCCGGAAACGGATATTACTATCTTGTTTCCCAGCTGGGAGACGGCAATTCCTTTGCTCTCGACGTGAACGCCAAAAAAGCTGCTGACGGAACCAATATCGAGCTATATGCCTTCAATAAAGGTGACAATCAGCAGTTTAAGATATCAAAAAACAGCGACGGATCTTACACCCTTCTCACTAAGGTTTCAAATGATGCTTCCTGTATCGAAATAGACGGCAAGTCAAAGGAAGCCGGAGCAAACGTACAGGAGTGGACAGTAAACGGCGGTTCAAATCAGAAGTTCTTCATTGAAAAAGCAAATATGGCTTCCCCTGAGCCTGTAGTTTCGACCACTGTTACCACTATGCCTATAGCAACACAAACCACCACTACTGCCACTCCTGTTACTTCTCCCGAAAAGAAGGTAACACTGTGGGGAGACGCTGACTGTGACGGACAGGTAAAGCTCAATGACGCTGTACTGATCATGCAGGCAATTTCAAATCCGGACAGATTTGATGTGGGCGGCAGCGATCCCTCTCATATTACCGAACAGGGCAAGCTCAACGCTGATGTCATAGGACACGGCAACGGCATAACCCCACAGGATGCAAATATCATACAGAGCTACTGCCTGCGTATAGTCAAGCAGCTGCCTGTTGATTGATAGATTTTCCCTCCATGCAGTAAACAAAATATTACCTAACCATGATACTCATACAGAAGTATATGGTAATTACCCGGGGAAGAGCCTTTCTGAGGAAAGGTTCTTCCCCGAACCCCTTTTTAAAAGTAGTTACCTCAATAATCACGCATTAACTTCCATATTGCCTTGATATTATCGGATATTGTATGCTTTTGAGCAGCGCCCCTGTTCTTGTAGGAGAATTCGGCAGAGATAAAATCGCAGATGCCGACAGTGTGAGGTTGACAATGTGAACTGGCTGATGTATAATCTAAGAAAGAACGATCAGGAGGATAATATGGGTTCATCAGCACAGATACTTCGACCGCAAAAGACTGCGATGACCACCGAGGACCGTGTGGCAGAATTTTTGAAGATCATCGCTCCGCTCGGGTTTGAAACAAGTGTACAAAAGCGTGACTGGTCTGTGTATATTCGGCCAGTGAACGATGATGAAAAAGGAGTGAATGTCTGGGTGAGCCAGAAGGATTATCCGATATATACGATAAACGGAATGGACTATTACCGTGAGGTATTCTATGATTTCATTTGGGACGATGAACGTCACGGTCCGGAAAGCATGAATTCAGATATGATACTTGCGATAACGGCTGAATATATGAAAAAATATCCGGATGCGCTGTTCCAATATGAATGGAGCAATGATGACAATATGTTTCTTGACAAAAGTGATATAGACACCGTAATATCACAGCCCTTTGTGCCGGGTTGGTTCGGTGACTTCAGGTCGCATCTTCATTCTGCAAGATTGAATAAATCCTGTGATGATTGGACGTTAGAGTGATCGTGAACTATAAATTTTGATTTACAGTAATAACCGGAAATCTAACCACTTCCCGGTTTATTTTTTTGCTCCTGCAAAGAAAAGGATCAGGTATAGCTGCGCCTATTGAATACCGTATACGGATGATAATAGGGCTTTCATGGTGTGAAAATATCATTCTTACTGACAATGCCCGAAGGATGACTTTTTCCGAATTGAAAGTATCCGATATGACGCAATAACAAATGCTCCTGAAAAAGATAGAAATTTTTTTGAAAAAAACTTTGAGTTTTTCTGAAATAGTGGTACTAATAAGTGAAAGGGTAAAAAAACAGTCCTTGAGAGGAGGGACGTCCTCATGGAAAACGGATCAAGTAGCTACAGCCGTTTCCTGGCGGGGGACGACGAGGGATTGTATGAGATCATCCGTACCTACAGAACGGGATTGATACTCTATCTTAACAGCTTTGTGCAGGATATAAGTACAGCAGAGGATCTTGCAGAGGACACTTTTACTGAGCTGGCTATCAAATGTCCGAAGTTTTCGGGCAAAAGTTCATTTAAAACGTGGCTTTATGCGATAGGACGCAATAAAACTGCCAAATATCTCCGCAAGCACGCAAAGCTTAAAGTCGTTCCGCTGGAATCACAGGAGAGCTTTGTCGACGAGGAAAATATTGAGATCAACTACAAAAAAAAACGAACAAAAACGTATGGTACATAGTGCCTTACACGGCCTGAAAACGGAATACAGACAAGTGTTGTACCTTTCTTATTTTGAAAGCTTCAGCAATGCGGAAACTGCTTTGATAATGAAGAAAACGAAACGGCAGATCGAAGCGTTGCTGTACAATGCCAAAAAAGCGCTTAACTCTGAACTGGAAAAGAGTGGCTTTGAATATGAAAAATGACTATGAGATGTATAAGAGCGTGCTTTCCAGACGAGATGAGTACCGCAGGAAAAAGGCTGGTCGTATCCGTATCATAAAATGTACTGTACCGATAGTTGCGTGCTTCAGCTTTGCTGTCATAATTGGTCTGTCTCATTGTAACAGTTCTGACAAACTACAGTATGCCCCGGCAAGCCAGAACATGATCGAGGAGCCAGCCAATACTTCGCCTGTTACCACTGCATCTTCGCAGAACGGTTATACCACTGTTACAACTTATGAAAACAACGCTAATGATAAGGTGGTAAGTACCACTGTCGCCGGCGGTGATCCACAGTCGGTATACACTACGATAATTACACAGAGCAGAAACGAAAACACACGCATAACTGATACTGCTTCAGCGGTAACCGGTACCGTAAGAACGGTCACTTCTACCGCAGGCGAGAGCTATGTTGTTACTACAACAGCTCAGCATGATGAAGCTCAATCAATTGATGATGAGAGGAGTATTATTATGAAAAAAGTATCACTGTTTCTTGCTGGTATTATGGCGTCTTCCGCTGCTGCTATCCCAAAGACAAACGCAGAATTCAATTACTACGGCCGTCCGGGATTAGCCTACGATTTCCGATTAGATACGTATAAAAATGAAATAATGATCGATGATTATTACTACAAAGATTTAGAAAAATATTTCGATCGTATATCTAATGGAGAAATCGATGTAGATTTTAACAATGACGGAGTTGTTGATATCACTGACTGCCGCTTACTTTGGTGGGCTGATGATGAGCTTGACCGGCGTAAAAATACTTACCAGACAGATGACTACAAGTATATGTCAGTTCCGGAGATATTGGATTCTGAGGAAGTAAAGAATTTAGAGAAAGACAAACCTGATGATTTTTTGGACTTTTTAAGACACCGTTTCCTTCTCTGGTGGTGCGGTGATGAAGGTTACACTGACAGCTATTTTACATATAAGTCAAGTTCAGATTCAGAAAATGGCACAGATACTTCCAATATCAGTCTGCTCAGGTGGTCTTATCACCATCCTGAATATGAGCATCTCTTCAAAGATGGTAAGAACTATGATGAATATCGTGTAGCAAATCTTGAAATAAATCCTGAGATCATGGAAAAACTTGCAGCAAACGGAGATATCGTTGGTGATGGCTCTATCGATCTTGGAGATTCGTACATATTGCTCACATATGTCATAGATCGTGACGGCGCATCATTTGACTACCTTTGTCCATCCTATTTCTATCCCGAAGGTATTACAGCAGAAGAGCTTGAAGGCATGAGATATTGGACAGCAGAGTCAAATTTCTGCGGATATTACGCATATTGTATAAACTGTCTGTATGCGGGTTATCCTGTAATCGAATCGCTGATCGACAGCGGAAAGATGAACATTGATGTCAATGCCAACGGCGAGATCGATCTTTACGACTATCTCACTTTCAATCTGTTTAATCATGAGATTGAACTCACATTCAATTATGAAGATGGCTTTACGGAAACCTACGAGGAAAAGAATACAGTTATTCCTGACGAAGAAAGAGCACGCATTTTTGAAGTATACAGAAAGGCGCTTCCTGCATTCAGCAGAGAACAGCTCAAGAATTACATAGATGCTTATTTTGCATCACATATCGAACTCAAACCGGAATATTATGAAGATGATTATTACGAGGCACTTCTTCCCGGATATTCAGAAGATCGTGTTGACAGCGATGGCTGGGTAATAGGCGATCCGAACTGCCATCCTGGTGTAGAGCTCCAAACAGCTGCGGGACGTATGGGGATTGTTACAGATAGATATGCTGCTTTTTACGGAGTTGAACCAGAAACTCTCAAAGAAGCTTTCATCAATTACTACATTGCCGTTAAGGAAGGCACAATGCCTGCTCCTGACATTGATATGGATGGAGAAGTAAGTTGGTGGGAATATAGAAAAATAGAATCATATATCGATGCTAATTATAACAAGAAGATTCCTTCTGATGAAGAAACCTATGGCTGGGATATGAATGTCTGGAACAACATCGCTGAAAACTGTGATTTCAGCCAGAACGGCATCAGCGGAGATATATATGATTATTACTGTGCTTGGTTCTACTATGAGCTCTCATATCATGAAGCGTATGTTGCCGAAGAAGAAGCTAAAAATGAATCAGGAATATCTGCACAGACATTTGAAGCTGGAATCATTTCAGATCAGGCATATGAATTGCTTCGTGACTGTGACATTGAACGCAGCGGCGACCTTAATTTCAACGGCAAACTTGATATGGGCGATGCAGTTGCGATCCTTCAGTCATACAGCAACCCAGATAAGTATGAGCTTACAGCTGTGCAGCGTTTCAACGCTGACCTTTCCAATACAGGCAACGGTATTACACCGAATGATGCTCTTGAGGTACAGAGAAAGCTCCTTGGTCTGTCCTAAGCAGATCTTAAAATAAACCGCAGGTTCTCTTAAATACAATACATTCCCTCCGGGTTTATGCCAGCCCGGAGGGAATTTTTTCGAGTGTTAATATAACAGAAAGAGCCTGGATCGTGTAAGATCAGGCTCTTATATCAAATAAATAGTTTCAAGAGGAATATTCATTTATTCCTGCGTACTTATACCAGCCTTTCCCTCATAACACACAGGTCGAACGCATCGAGTACATCGTCTTTGCAGAGATCTCCGGCCTTCCAGTCAGCAAGCTTTGTGCCGGGAATAGCAAGCAGCCACTTCTGCAATAGCACGATATCCGATATACCGAACTCGCCGTCACCATTCACGTCTCCTTCAACTTTCTCTTCGGTATTTCCATGTTTCGCTGAGCTGTCGCAAATCTCGTTGAAGAGCGTTTTCAGCTTCTGATCCGCAAGCTTGCAGGCATCACGGTCATAGTGTCCGCCGGGCGTTGACCACAGCACCGGACAGAGCTGTCTTTCATAAGCTGCCCTACACACCGAACTGAGGAACAGTCTTACCGAATCCGGATCTTTTCCTTTTGTCGGGCAGCCGTACTCGCCGATGATGACGGGGATCCCCTTGTCGATAAATCCTGTCTTCATCATATCCATCTGCTCGCTGAGTTCTCGAAGATCATCGTCCGTTCCCCAGGTCGCACGTGCCTTTGCCCACTCTGCGTCCTCGTCCTCAAGTATCGCAAAGCCTGCGGGGGTATAATAATGCACGGAGACCGCCATACGATTTGCAGGATCCTGCGGCATTTTGAAAAGAGGATCGCAAGTACGGTCAAAACCCGTATTATATCCGGATATCAGCAGATGGCGCTCCGGATTATTACCGCCGGAGTTTCTTACAACATCCACAAATTTCTGGTTTATCTCGTTCACAAGCCCATAGGACTCCGCCTTACCGGCAGTGCTTCCCCACGGATTCCACACCGATTCCCAGCCAAGCTCCTCATTCTGCGACTCAAACATGAGATAATCGCCGTAATCCTTGAAACTGTCGGCTATCTGCGTCCACATGGTCTCATATCGCTTCATGCACTCTTCCTTGTTGTCGGGAAAAGTATTTACCCAGCCATTATCCCAATGTATATTAATGATGCAATACATATCCGCATCTATTATCCAGTCAACAACTTCATGGATACGCTCATCGTAGGCCTCGCTTATCTTATAGCCTTCGCCCATGATATTCGACCATGCGACCGGCACCCTGACAACGCCGAAGCCCTCATCTGCCATCCCCTGTATCATCTCCCGGGTGATAACAGGGCTGCCCCAGGCTGTCTCATAATCGACCGGTTCAAGCACTCCGTTCCCCCACTGTTTGTCAACATCTGCTATCCAGTCACCGCAGGCTTCAAATGTGTTTCCAAGGTTGATGCCTATTCCCATATCACGTACAAGCTCCATAGTCGTTATGTCACGCATAGTGCCGTTCTGCTTAGGCAATGCCTCGGACTTGATACAGGTGACGGATTGTACTGATATTACGGTTGACAAAACCGCACTTATTATCCCTGATTTTTTCATAGTGACCTCCTGTGGATATATCGCTGAATCTTAATTACATGATACAGTGATCACACAGAGTATTCAACCTACGAAACAATCAAAAGGTGCACAAAACCAGCTTTATTCAAGGCAGACTTTAATAGCTGCCCGATATTGTCTCGGAGTCAGTCCGGCAGAAGCGGTAAATTGTCTCAGGAAGTATTTGCTGTCGGTATATTCACATTTCTCCGCAACAACCGAAACATTATCATCCGTACTGAGCAGCAGATGTTTCGCAAGCCTCAGCCTTGAGCTTATCTGATCCTGACAGAAGCTTATACCATAAAGCTGCTTGTATAGGCGGTTAAAATAATTCGGACTCAGCCCGAGCGAGCTGCCGACCTCATCAAGGCTGTATTTTTGCAGCGGATAATGCATTACCTCACGGCGCAGTTCTTCAAGTTCCTTGTAGTACGGCGAACTCTTCTTATCTTCGATGCCCTTTTGTGCGGAATCAAAGAAAGCTGTCATATCATCGGTAATACTGCTGAATGTCACTTTTTCTCCGCAATAGCTTTTTCCACAGTACAAAAGTTTACTGCCACTGTTCCCTGCGGAATAAGCCTTTGAGAAAACGATCTCTGAATGCACTGCATCGGCAAGGAGCTCTGCTCCTACAGTGTCCGCCGGACAGACAAGCAGCAGCTCAGATTCAGAGATGCGTCCTGCGATACCACCGCCGCCGCAGAACCGGCTCAATGTTTTGGCAGTCGCAACAAGACTGCTTATCATTTCCTTTGATATATTTTCCGACGCAAAAACGTCCTTATTGAATACAATACGAAAAGCAACCGCAGTTATACCAACCGGCCTGTCGGTATTTTTCATCAGCTGAAATGCTGTCCGCATCCCCTCTGCGCTAAAAAGTCCCGTCAGGCCGTCATAGGAGGCAGAAAAAGTACTGCACTGAAGCAAGAAATCTATATCAGTTTTCAGACGAAGAAATTCAAGACCGTTTGAGACAGATTTCATCCAGTGACGGTAGGTATCATCATAGGTGTCCGGTCTGTCATACATAACTGCACAATAGCCAAGCAGACGCTCTCTGAAAAATATTGGATTGAAGTATATTACCGCCATACCAGGAAAATACTCTGCAAGTTTATCGATCTCCGAGACCTTCAGTACGATATCCTCACGACGTGAGTATTTATTTATATTCCGGCAGATCAGGGTATCGCTGTGTTCCTCGTTCTCCTTGAACCAGTTCTCAAACAGGCAAAGCACGATATCTCTTGCATTACGGACGATAAAAAGCTCCTCGCCCATTGCAGAAACAAACTCGTCATAGTTCCTGCATTCCGTAAGCCTTGATTCCATATCAGATTTCAGTCCCCAGTAAGCGTACTGATCCCGTGTCCGCAAAAAAGTAAGCTCAGCCTGCAATCTATCTTCGGATCCATCACAATGGCAGGTCTGTCCAGATATGAATATACCTTGCGGCGGAGAAAAAACAGCATCTTCGCCGCTTAGTTTTCTGACAAGGAAATCGATGACCTTCGCCCCGAGAGACTTTCTGTTTCTCTGATAGGTCGTAAGAAGAGGTCTGTGCAGACTGCGCTCCGGGATATATTCATAACCAACAAGTGCCATATGCTCAGTAATATCAACACCTGCTGCTGCAAAGGCATCAAGTACGCCGAAAGCCATATAGTCATTAGCGCAGACAAGAGCCTGTGGGTACGGCAGTTCTCCCGAGATATATCTCCCCGCAAGCTTTTCGCCGGAGCTGTACCAAAAATCACCTTCGTATACAAAGCTCTCATTATAATGGATGCCGTGCCGATCAAGGGAACTCCTGTATCCGTTGATACGTCTCTGTGAAGGTTCCAGAGAAAATGGACCGGCAAGCAGAGAAATGCTGGTAAAATTGTTTTCCTCCAACAATTTATCTACTATCGCTTCCATATCTCTTTGATCGCTGGTGTTGAAGGCTGTGAATAGCTCCGGCTCAGATCCGGGCAGAGCAGTTCCTGCAATAACGACTGGTACATCGGTACGCTTTTTAAGCAGATCATGGATCCCCTCCCTGACAGCTGTATTCACAAAGGACTCGGAGAGCATGATGAAGGCATCCACTTTGATATGGGATATAAGCTCATATATCCTGTTGTCAGCACTGTCGTTTCTCAAAGGATCAAGGTGGTTGTACAGATTGGAGAGAACAAGAATGACCGCATTTTTCTTTTGTGCCTCTTCAATAATACCACTAAGCATATGCCGCTGCTCGATATTGTTGACCTCTGCACCTATCACGCATATTCTGTATCTGTTACCCATATTTCATACACCTCCAATTCATCTTTTTTGTTACGCTGAATGCCAGATCTCAAAATAATTATACCATTCATAGAACGAGTAAGTCAAGAATAAGGCAAAAGCTTCAGTAATTGTTAATATCTATATAAAATCAGCTCCCATATAAGCGTGATTTTCGACTGTAAACCAGTCACACGGAGCTGTAAAATTGCGGTTGTAACTGTTTGAAATAGGTACAAGAAAAGCCTGTATTTCGGTGCTTTCCTCGAAATACAGGCTTTATCGTTCTGGCAGGGGCAGAAGGACTTGAAAGTTCTGCTATACCTATTCCAGCTTGCTGCAACTTGTTATAAACGGCTTAAAATAGCCATTTATAATTTTTTGCTTTTTTTAACTTTGTCCGTTTTTTGCTTAGTTTTCGCAACAATAAAGGACAAATAAAGGACAAAACTAATGGTATACTCCTGTTGATATTTCGCAATAAACTTATCCTTAAAGTTTAAATTTGGAGGTACAATAATGGACAAATATAAGAGTGATCAGACCGTTTATGATCCTAAGAAAAAGAAATTTGTTCCGCTGTGGAGACTTGATATTCATACTATTACTGTCACGCATTTTAATCCTGATACACTAACTGAAGAAATGAGAACATACAGTGCAGACTATATCCGCTATCACATTCACTATTGTGACAGTAAGTATCCTGATTATATCCGTCGACTTGTGAATGAAGGAAAAATCATACAGTATCTTGACGATATGAAGCTTAAAGTCGATGCTGCTATCAAAAGTCAGGTTGAACGATGGAAGCAGACGTATAGCGAATATAAGGAAGCTTTAAGGAATGGTGATACCGAAAAGATAATCGGTCTTGAGAATTGCTTCACAGGGATGGCAAGAGAAGTAATATTTGACTGCATGATATATATTTAAGCAATATATAGTTTAGCAGAAAGAGCCTGAATCTTATAGGATCAGGCTCTTATCGTTTTCGAGATAAATATGCAATTATTTCTGCGGTCATATCATGGAATGTGCCTCAACAAGCAGATGCTTTTCCTATTTTTTCTCCTACTAAAACTTTTTCTCCTATTTTATATAAGATTTAGGAGAAAATTCTAGCATAGAAGGTATTTCGCCCTGTGCCGTGACGTTCAATATATCCTTCATCAACGAGCTTTCTTATAGCAGCTTCTACCGCTTTTTCGCTAATGCTCGGACATATATTGGCTATATCTTTCTTGGTAAACTTCCCTATTTTGGAATCAATGGCTATCTTGACAATATCATATGCTTTGCTCTTGACGATAACAGTTTTTGCTTTTCCGTTATTGATCTCAACAATAGTGGTTTCTCCTATTGCTTTAACTCTTTCTTCAAATTCACGATAGCAGGCAAGAACGACACCAAGCATATATTTGATGAAAGGCGTTGGATCATCGGTTTCCTCATGCCAGTCCTCGAATGCTTCTTCCAGCGCATCATAATATGCGCCTTTTGTCTTTTCGATATGCTTCTCGATACTGATATACTTTCCGACTTCATATCCGTTGCGGTACAGAAGCAGTAAGGTTAGAAGTCTGCTCATTCTACCGTTTCCGTCGTTGAATGGGTGTATGCAGAGAAAATCGTGAATAAAAACAGGTATGAGCAGAAGCGGATCAACCTTATGTGATTCGATAGCTGTTCGATAGTTTTCACAGATAGCGTCGATACTGGGGGCTGTTTCATACGGCGGAACAGGCGTAAAACGGATAAACTCCGTACCGTCAGCCCTTGTTTCTTTCAGATAGTTCTGTGTGATCTTATACGTCCCACCTAATCCTGATTCTGAATACTTCGTAAGGTCACGATGAAGCTGAAGGATAATGTTGCCTGTGACGGAAATATAGGCGTGGCTGTCATGAATCGTATTCAGAACATCACGGTATCCAGCGATTTCTTTTTCATCAAGGTTCTTAGGTGTCGTTTTTTCTCTGACGATCTGGCCGATACGACTGCTTGTGGTTATTATCCCCTCGATACGATTAGAAGATTCAACTGACTGTACTTTTGCAACTTCGGTAAGTTTTTCCAATTCAACTGGCTTCTGACGAGAATACAATTCCTGTCTGCCTTTATGTTCGTGTATCTGCGTGAGATAGCTTACGATCTCGTTATCCCAAGATATATTGTCAAATTTTGAATAATCAAATTGTCTCACAGTTTTTCTCCTACTACGAAATAATATTTCTCCTATATTATACTCCTATTTAGTATAAATGTCAACCGAATAGTAGGAAATGATTAAAATGGATTTAGTTCATAAAGGTGGTGTATTATTTGGATGTTTTAACCAAAAGTGTGTCACGGTGACACACTTTAGTAAGGAGGCAGATGAAATGGTTGTATTACTATCCCATTTAAAGCAACAGCAACAATAGTATTGTTCTTTCTAAAAACTTTATTTAATATACTCTCTTTTATTGTACTTGGTTGTTCTCTGCCGTTCGTACTGCTTTCAGAGTGGTTAGGAGCTTTAATTGGCGTTCTTTCCGGATTATGCTTAATAGCTATGCTCTATGCTTGGCGTTTCGGAGATCTGGAAGGTAAATATGTCATTGGCTGTACAGCCATATTAGGATTATTAAGTGCATTGTTCTTTGGTGCTGAAGAGATTGCAACTGCCATTCAATGCAAATTAGATAGTGTTTCTGAATTCTTTGGAGATTTGATCTCAGATATGTGGGAATAAGAAAAGCAGACCTTTTCCGGTCTGCTTTTTCTTATATGAACTTAAAAATAATGGAATTGTCAAATAATATGTAGATATATAGGTGTTATATTTTCTCTCTTTTATATTCTTTATAATTCCTATTATATTTCACGAATAATCATTAGTTCTTTTTCCATTAAAACAGGATATAATTGCATAAATGAAAAGAATAAATTCACTTAGTAAAAGAGCAAATATCATAAAACTCCTCCTTATTTAAGGATTTTATCATAATTATCTAATTATGTCAAGATGTTAATGAAGAATATTGCAGTCGCATATAATCTAAATCAGTTTAATAGTGTTACACTTATTTTGGAGATTTGTTTTCAGATATGTGGGAATAAAAAAAGGACAAAAAATCCTGTATTTTACAACAGAATTTTTTGTCCTTTGAAAGATCAAAAGATATATCAGTCAACTGAATCTTATTGAATTATTCTTGCTAACTCAACTAAATCCATAGTGTTAATATCACCGTCACGGTTAACATCAGCAATTTCTTCATCCGGTAAGAGCCACTCTAAGCCTGTAATATATCTTTGAAGAAGATCAACATCGCTCTGGGTGATCTCACCGTCCAGATCAACATCACCTCTGTTAATATCACTGTAAGAATACTGACACACTGGAAGTTCAGAAGGGATATCATATTTGTATCTGGATGTAGGGGCTTCGATCCACCACTTGTCATGTCCTATACTGCATTTTTGTAAATCACTAACAGACTTTAGATAATGGTCATACCAAATAATACCTCCGTCATCATGACAAGCATCGACATGGAAATAGTTATCACCAATTCTTACCATAGTCCAAGCATGGCGGATTATATCTGTTGTTCCATCTTCATTTACAGATTCACTTTCACCAACTACATAATAAGCTTCAAATCCAGCTTCCTGAAGAAGTAAGGTAAGTGCTCTTGCATAGCCGTCACATACGGTAGTTTTTCTGACAAATACAGAAGAATCAACGTGGCATTCCATTGACGGATCAGGCTCGCCATTTACATATGCATAATCTACCTTATTGCATACCCAGTCATGAAGTTTTTTAACCTTCTGATAATCATTTGTACAGTCGGCAGTTTCAGTCTTTACAACATATTTGACCATGGCATCAATATAGTCACTAATAAACGAAACTTCACACTCATCCAATAAAGCAAAATTTTTTTTGATATATGGAATGCTTTGTGAATATAAATAAGGTCTGCCGTCTGCGCCTTTACGTACAATCTGGACATTATTTATCGTTTTAAGATTTGGACATCTACCTAAAGCACCGCTGCTGAAAACAGCGTCTAAACAATCAGAGCTGATATTTACATTAGCTAAATTGTTACTATCGCCAAAGACGCAGCGTCCCATATCACAATTACATTTGATAGTAGCATTCTTGAGATTCGGGCATTCACCAAATGCATAAAAATCTACAAATTCTAATGTACTTGGAAGTGTAACTGTTGTTAAATTTGTCCCATCGAAAGCATAATCTTTTATAATTCTAAGGCTTGAAGGAAATGTTACGGAAGTCAGACCAGAATTCTTAAATGCACTATTTGAAATCACTTCAAGTGTATCAGGCAGAGTAATACTTTTAAGATTTGGTGTATTGGCAAAAGCAAGATCATAAATTGTTGTTACTCCATCTGGAATATATACCTGTGTAAGATTTGTAGCATTCCATAATATATTTGATTCTATAAATTTTATTCCAGAAGGAAAAGAAACTGAAGTTATGCTATCCATACAGGATCTGAAAGTTGTATTTAAAATTGTACTTACTGTATAAGTTTGGTTTGTTTCAGGATCTGTTATTTCTCCCGGTATATTAATAACACTGCTTGAACCTGTATATTTTTTTATCTCAGCAGTATTATCATTCGTTATTTTAAACTCCCAGTCGCCTGAAGAAATAGTCCCATAAGCTGCTGATGCAGATATGCTGTTTGCTGGGATGAGCTTGCTGATAATACCTGTGTCAGAAGCTGCTGCACTTGTGATAAGTGAAAAAGCTAAAATTGAAGCTGCGATTTTTTTAGATTTCATTTAAAGAACTCCTTTAATAATTTGTAGTTTAATAAAAATGCGTGTAAAATTACTTGTGCTATGCAGGTGTTTCAATAAATAATTTTATCATTTCTATTTCCCCTTCCGTAAATGAGATAGTATATATAATCAAAGCGAGTTAACGCTTCAATTTTGAAATAATTTTATAGGATTTTTATATTTAATAGTACTCTTATATTTTGATTAATTAAATTTTAAAATAGCGTAAAGCACTTATTTATCATTAAAGAATTAATATTATCCCGAAAGGCTCTGTTATGTTTGCTTTTTAGTTTGATCTCCTTTTTTATCTATATATGGTAATTTTCCGTTAGCGATTATAGCACACATATATGTAATTGTCAATCACTCTGAAGCAAAATGTATTTTTATTTCAGAAACATAATTAATAATATATGTTTGTAAAAATAGTTTTTTATGCTGTGCACACAAAATTGGACAGTTCACTGCAAAATAGAACTTTTTATTATTTAATCCCAATAATTATCAGTAAGCTTGTGTGCTGCTTCTTACAAAGCAGCATTATCTGTCTGAGTTGTTGCAGAAGTATCTTCATATTCAGCTTCATCATCTTTCTGCTCAATTCTCCAGTCCTGAACATCTTCATCGAATACTACCTTGAATGTTACTTCGCCCTTAATTACATCAGACATTGCATCTGCAGGTTTCTCGTACTTTCTCTTTAATGTAAAGGAAGTCTCAGTAACATCTGATATCTCTGTCTGATCGTTTACCCAGTAATAACCGCTGAGATAATCTTTGCTTGGACAATTCTGATATAACTCCCCCTCATACTCGATAAATGTATATGCACGATCTAATTTGCCGTCAGCCGGGAGAGTTGCTGCTGTGTAGGAAGGTCCGAATAATTCGTAGTTATTTGTATATTCAGCATTCGGAGAATAGAACGGATCATAAGTTTTGCTGAAATATGTGTAGTAGAAATTCTTCAAGCCGTTCATAGTTTTGTCTGTAAGTCTCTCATCAATAACTTTACAATATGTTAATTCTTGATTATGTGTTTCCCAAGGATAGGAAAAATCACAATTAAGTTTGATAACATCATTTTCCTGATTTGACTTTGAATGTGAATACATACCAAAGAAGCCTTCATACTCCCAATAACTATCGGTAAGCTTATGTGCTGCTTCCTCCGGAGTTAACTTACTTGCCTCAGTTACTGTTGTAGTTGTCTCAACAACTGCGTCAGTTGTTGTTACAGAAGTTGATGTAACCTCAACCTCTGTAACAGATGATGAGCTTGTGCCCGGAGCTGATTTATTCATGTTGTGGAGCAGATAGCTGCCTCCGCCGATTCCGCCTGCAATCACAGCAAATGCTGCTGCCATGCCTGCGAACTTTATCCATCTTGGGCGATTGTAGTTCTCAACACCGTTTACGCTGCTATTTTTTGTCTCATTAAAATTAATTGTTGTATTCATTTTCTTCTTAGCCATATTGAACATCCTTTCCTTAGCTGACTTTGACAGAGACGGATACTCTGCCGACACTTTATTTGCTGTTTCAAGATCAATATCATAACTCTCAAAAAACATATCTTTTTTATTCATGAATATCCCTCCTTAATAGTTTATACCGACTTCACAAAGCATTTTTTTCAGCTTTTCTCTTGCTCTTATGCTTCGTTTCTGGACTGCGGCTGCTGTCATTGAAATTAATTTTCCTATTTCAGCTACTGTCATATTATAATAGTATTGTTTGATTATTATTGTTGTATCAGGTTCCCCTAATTCTTTTATTTTATCAAGAAGTATTGAATTGCGTTCTGCCATCTCAGTAGATTCGATTATGTTTTCCGACGATGAAATCTGTATTAATACCTCATCACCTGCAGATACTGTCATATCTGCCTTACCGCTCAGCTTCCTGAACATATCTATTGCTTTGCGTCTTGCAACGACTCCGATGAAACCTTTAAGGTCACCTTCACGGGTTCCAAGAGAATCTAACTTTTTGAAGATCTCTGCAAAAACATCACTCACACATTCCTCAATATCCTCCGTAGTACCGCAGCTCTTTAATTTGGCTGCTGCTATAACATATACATAATTGCAGTATTCATCAAAGAGAATTCTCATACATTCTTCCGGAGACTTTTCCATGAGCTTTTTGAACTCCTGATCTGTCATAAACATTCCTCCTATTTAGTTCAGCGATTGCATTCATTATGCCTACTCGTTAACGAATTACTATGTAGGACAAGTCTTTAAAGATTTTTCTAAATTAATTTAGTTTGGCGACCGCTTTCATTACATCTACTCGTAAAGTCTATTTGGTATAAGACACATTTTTTGAAAAAACAAAAAATATTTTTCAAGCAAATCAATATTCTAATTCTAAAGGATATAAAAGCCAATTATACGACAAAAAGTGCCCTCTCATAAGAAAGGACACTTTTAATATATATTGTCAGATTTTTGGATAAAGCCATAAATTCTCTGATTGCATTACTTCTCATGAACTTTAAAGATTAGGGGTTGAAGAGATCTCTTGCATTTTCCTTATATTCCATACCGAGGCCTACTATCGAATGTTACTTTTCATCATTTGGCGACATACCATAGGTTACTACCGCAGCATCTTCACCATAGGAGATGAAACGATCAATTATTTTTTGCCGGTTCCAAAGTCGGAAGCGAGCAGCATATCATAATCGTTGAGTGTTGAGAGCTTGGCATCGGCTTTGACATTCTTGCCCTTATCCCATCTCTGCTGATAGCAGTCGCCTACTGTGCCGCTGTTTGTGCTTACATAGATATATGTATCTTCAACAGGGATCCAGCCTTCATTATCCTGGCAACCAGGCCACCATGTGAAGTGGTCGCAGCCCTTGGCAACTAACTTGCCGTTCTGTTCCTTGAAGCTGTAGCCGTTTTCACTGATTATCATTCTGTAGTTGTAAGTCTTTGTAGTATTTGAAATATCATCCTTTATCTGTACAGGAGTCTTAAGTTTCTCTACGCCGAAGATCGCCACTGAATGATTATGGTTATAGACATGAAGTGCAGCAGGCAGTACGATACCGTATTCGGTAAGCTTTGCGTATCCGTCGATAGTTTCAGGTGTAAGAGTTATCTCATAGCCGCATTTTTTGTTGTAGAACAGGTAGTAATTCTGATTCTTCCAATAATTATATACATCAGTGATGTATTTCTGGAATTCAGGTATGTTTGCTGTATTTGCGTTCTCGGGAACATCTAAAAAGCTTGTGATCTGCTTTCCGTTATATTTTGCAGGGAACCAATCGCTCCAGTTCAGCTTTTTGGTATATGTCAGGACCTGTGCTATTGCTACACCGGCACAGCAGCCCTTATCATTTCCGAACTGTGTTGCGTTCATTCTCATAAAGTAAGGCTTGAGCTCGTTCATCATATTATCGTATGACTTGTTTGTATCCACCTTGACATATGGGATGCCGCTTCTGGATGCGTATGTATTTGAATTGGCATTGCCGTACATCGTGAATCCGGGAACTTTTTTCCAGTTATTATATCCGACAGAGCCGCCTGATAACTTAACATTTCCTTCGACTACTGCACACTTTAAGTTACAGTGCATGAATGCATAGTCGCCTACTGTGATATCTCCGCTGAATGCAGTATATTCTATACCGGTTCCCTCGAATGCTGCCGTATCGATAGTAAGCTTCTTACCATTCTCCTTCACAAAAAGCGCAGGTGTGGTGAGCTT
>LVAK01000207.1 GCA_001604035.1 Clostridiales bacterium Firm_05 | reverse complement strand
AAACTATAAGTTGGATATAAATGTCAATAACATAACTTTATCTCAGTTGCCTGACAGCGGAAATCTGTTCGTATATGGCGAAAATTCAGCGACCACATTTAACTACCTGAATAAAAACAGCTGCACTCCACTATACCTAAAGCTCTCTGCTCATGATGTTAATGATGAATCTATAATTGATATGCTTCTGCTGAAATACCGCTATTTAAATGAGTACAGCGATCATCATAAATGCTGTATCATAGAAGGCGAAGAAGCAGTGATAAAAGAGGCGTACAAATTTGAGGAACTTTTTAAAGCTGCTCCAATAAACAGTCAAAAGCAGTTTGTGCTATGGCTCGACGGACTAAGCGAAAGGGTATTAAAAAAACATCCTTCCATACTCAGCGGCATAAATAATGCTGTTGATAATTGGAAAAATGTCCACATAATTATTTCTGGACGTGAAGTCCCGGATATGGCTGTATTCAGCTCCTTTATCAAAGCTGAGATTATCGGCGTTAATACCGCAGATATAAGCAGCCGTATTTCTGACTATGAAAGTCTTGACCCTTCATTAAAGGCACTGCTTAGAGGCCCGATACTTCTTAACAGATATCTTGACCCAAGCAATGAACGCAAAACCTATGGAGAGCTGCTTAACTATTATTACTCCGAATACCTGATAGAGCAGTATGCAGAATATCCCGATATAATATTCTTGATTAGGCATATCCTGCCATTTATAGGAAAGCGAATATCCGACTTAAGAAGCAATTATATCAAGCGAAGCGATGCTGCTGATGTCATTGAAAAAGCATTACATATTCTGCTTGACAACGAGGTTGTGTATCAAAACTACACAGCCGCCAATACAGCATTTTCTGTTGACAGAACAAACATAAGCTCTCTCATCGAAACAATTCTTGATACAGAAATAATGAGCGAAAACAGCACTGGAGAATTGGTCTTCACATCTCACGGAGGTCATTCCTATTTTGCCGCAAAATATGTTGTCAACGCTATTGAAATGCTTGATATAACCTTTGAGAAAGAGCACATTCTTGAAAAAAAAGAGTTGTTCCGATGCCTTGATTTAGGTTCGGTGTGGTTTGAAAATAAGTCCATATATCGGCTTGTTGGAGAAATAACAGGCGACTACAGAAATACTCCCGAATCAGCTCATTATTACAAAACTCAACTTGACGTACTCTTGGAGATGTGCCGCAAATTTGACTGTTTCAGAGCAACTGAAAACATTATATATGCAATGGCAAGTGTAAGGGCTAACACAATATGTGATGTTGACTTCAGCAATACTTCACTGCCATTGACTATTCCGAGTTACATATGTTTCAGCGATGTCAGCGGCGAGCTCCCCTGCGATTTCAGCAAATGTCACGTCTTTTATTTATCCTTACTCGAACCGCTGCTCTTTTCGGTCAGTTCGGGAGATGAAAGGCTGATACTTGCCGCGTTTGAGGATTCTTATGTCGTTCTATGGGACAGCAATAACAGAATTGTTGTATGGACATCCGACCTGCACAGCTATCTTGAAAATGATTCTGAGCTATGTTATGCTGAATTCAATGATAACGCCATTTCCATATATGGGAGCATCAGCGGTGTAGAATTAGCTCTATCCGACGGAACGATCAAGAATTGTTTCAAAGCTTCTGAACGCCCCTCTCAAAATTATGACGACTGGCTGGATAATGGTTGTATTCCGCAAAATACAGGCTATATGAATTTACAGGAAGATATACTTCGGCAGCTTCCTCATTTTAAAAACTGCGATTTCAGTGAGGCCGTTTTTGAATTCGACAAATACAAAGAATTATTGAAGAAAATGGGAGCAATTATATAGAACTGTCATACAAACATTATCCCCGCTGTTACGCTCGCAATGAACGTAATGGCGGGGGGTTTCATATAAAAAGAGATTGCCGCCGTGAAAGGCGGCACAAAATATATCTTAAATGCAAAAAGCAGCATACAGCGGAACGATTTTCTTATTATCCTCGAAAGCGAAGTTCTTGGCGGATAGCTTAATCGCATATTCAGGCTTATAAGTCTCCATGTATACACGCAGGCTCTTAGCCTTGGTATTATCAGCACTCTTGACCTCAATGGGGATCAGCTTTCCGTCACGCTGAATGATGAAATCGACCTCAGCGCCGCGGTCGGACTCCCAATAGTAGGTGCGGTAGCCGTTCATCACAAGCTGATTATTGGCGTAATTCTCTGCCATACCACCCTTGAACTCGTTGATATCCTCGACCATATACAGCACATCATTGGCGGTCAAATCCTTCTTAGCACATAGCAGTCCCAGATCAGAAACATATATCTTGAAGGAGTCAATGTCCTTATAATTCTCAAGGGGCTTCTTTATCTGCTCCGCTCTATATACCTGAGAAACGATACCCGAAAGGCTGAGCCACTCGATAGCATTTTCAAACTCGGAAGCTCTCGCGCCTTTCTTTATAAGTTTATACAGGAATCGTGTATTCTTCTTCGACAGCTGGACTGTGATATTGTCGTAGCAAAGACGAGTTTTCTTGATCTCGTTAGTCGTGTTATACTTGCTCATATCGTCGAGATAACCGAGCAGAATAGTATCCTGGGTATGGCGCACAAGCAGGTAGTCCTTGGTTTGTGCGAACTGCTGAACGCACTCGGGCATTCCGCCGACTATGAGGTATTGACGATATAGCTGCATCGCAGAATCATGTAAAGCACTTGGCATAGGGGTATTATCCTCAAAGTGTTTGCGTATCTCATTGACAAGGGCATCTTCGTTTAAAGCAAGCAGGAATTCTTCCATATCCATTGGATACATCGTCTTTATATCGACCTTACCCACAGGGAAAGAGAACTGCTTACGGTTTACAGCCACTCCCAACAAGCTGCCTGCAACGATGATATGATACTGAGGAGCTTCCTCACAGAAGTATTTGAGCGACGTCAGAGCACGTTCGCAAAGCTGAACTTCATCTAATATGATAAGCGTTTTCTCCGACACTATGGTAGTTCCTGCGATGTGAGAAAGAATAGGCAGCAGATATGAAGGACTGATGTTCTCGGCGAATGTATCTGCAAGCTTTGGATCAGTCTCAAAATTGAAATAAGCAACGTTATCGTAGTTCTTGCGTCCGAATTCAAGCAGAGCATAGGTCTTTCCAACCTGTCTGGCGCCTTGAAGAATAAGCGGTTTCCTGTTAGGACTATTCTTCCATTCTGACAAATATTCAGATATTTTCCGGTACATATCAGCACCTCCCATGTTATTTTCAGCATTATTATATCATATATTCATGTAAAAATCAATATGGTTTTGAAATAACTTCGCAGATATTTGCACAAATAAATTTAAAACAAGCACCGCCCGTAGGCGGTGCAATTATAATCATAATCCAACAATATCATTTATTGAGAAGAGTACGGCTTTACCGGAGATAATCACCATATCTCCTGCACATTCACAGTACAGGATACCGGTACGGTGGGAGGCTTGGAAAGCTGTGATGTGAGATTTGTTCAGTCGTTTGCACCAGTAAGGAACAATCATGCAATGCGTTGAACCAGTGACTGGATCCTCGTTCATACCGTATCTTGGAGCAAATACACGCGAAACGCAGTCGTAGTTCCTACCTTTGGCAGTAACAGCAACACAAGCTCCGTCCAGTTTTGAGATAAGCGCCATATCCGGTTGTAAGTCACGAACTTCATCCTCATCACGCAGAATGAACAGTATATCCCTGTCTTTATAAGCGGCAAGCGGAATAGTTCCGAGAGCTTCGATCATCATGTCCGTTATCTCAATATGCTCCAGTCTATAAGCCGGAAACTCCATTCTTATCAG
>LVAK01000206.1 GCA_001604035.1 Clostridiales bacterium Firm_05 | reverse complement strand
TCACGGGTAGTGCCGGCAATATCAGTAACAATACTGCGGCTGTATCCGCTCAGGCAGTTGAAGAGGGTAGACTTACCAACGTTTGGCCGGCCAATAATAGCAGTCGCAACTCCCTCACGGAGAATACGTCCGCAGTCATAATTTGCGATCAGTCTGCTGAGCTCTACACGTATGTCACTGAGCTCAGAGGACAGATTCTCCGGCTCCACGGCGGGAATATCATCCTCGGGATAATCAGCCCACGCTGCAAGATCACCAAGCAGCTTCATCAGTCTTTTTGAACATTCATCAGCCTTCCTGAATGCAGCTCCTTCACGGAGATTCTCTGCCATTTTAAGTTCTCTTTCGCCCTTTGCAGAGATTATATCCATGACCGCTTCTGCCTGTGTCAGGTCGAGCTTTCCGTTCATGAAAGCACGTTTTGTGAACTCTCCCGGGCCGGCATTTTCTGCTCCGTTTTTTAAGAGAGCACGAAGTATCCTCCTTGTGACATACAGTCCGCCGTGGCAGGATATCTCTGCGGTATCCTCACCGGTATAGCTGTGAGGAGCTCTGAAAACGGTCAGGATGCAGTCATCGATACGTTCATCACCGTCGTATGCCGTACCGTATGAACAGGTATAGCCGTTCATATCAGCAGCCTTTTTGCCGCTGACTGAGCGGAACACCTTGTCTGCCACTCTGAATGAATCCTCACCGGATATCCTTATAACTGCAATACCTCCGGCAGCCTCCGGCGTCGAGATAGCAGCAATAGTTGACATAAAATCACTCCTAAAAAAACAACGGCAAAAGCTGCCGTTGTTCTTGTTATTCAATGGATCAAAGCTCGATCTTGCCGTAAAGGCCGCCCTCCATGGTGTCCTCTGGCTTAGGTCTCTTGTAGTCCTTCTCGAAGCTTGTAGAGAGATCAACAGATCTGCGCTCCATATTTACCTCTCTGTCGTGGTTTCTTCTTTCACCGCCACGTCTGTCGTTTCTTCTTCCGCCTCTTCTGTCATCACGGCGTCTGTCGTTCTTTCTCGGATTTGTAGAAGAAATGATTATCTTTCTGTATGGCTCCTCACCAACAGAACGTGATGAAACGCCCTCGATATTTGAGATAGCAGAGTGTATAACTCTTCTCTCATATGGATTCATTGGCTCAAGCGGCTGTGAACGGCCTGTTCTGAGAACAGACTTTGCGACCTTGGCTGCAAGCTGCTCAAGAGTATCCTTTCTCTTGCTGCGGTAGCCCAGGCAGTCAATTGTGATCCTGTAGTAATCCTTATCGCCCTTGTTTGCGATGATAGAGCAGAGGTACTGGAGGGAGTCAAGAGTTTCGCCTCTTCTTCCGATGATAGTACCATTGTTATCGCTTTCGATATTGATAACTGCGCCGGATTCATTCTGATAGATAGTGAACTGAACATCGATATCGATCGCTCTGAGAATGCTTGTGATATAATCTCTTGCAAGCTTTACCTTTGGGTGGATCTGAGATTCATCCTCAATGAGAGTGAAGTTATCGAGAGAGAATTCCTGCTCATCGTTCTCGGGCTCATTATTTTCAGGAGCAGCCTCAGGGCTTACAGTCTCCTTGATCTTTTCTTCAGTCTTTGTGATCTTCTCGGCAGCCTCTTCAACAGGCTTCTTTACCTCTTCGACCAGCTTTTCGACCTCGGACTTTGCTTCCTTCTTTACGACCTGCTTTACCTCCTCAGTCTTAACGGCTGCGGCAGACTTTACAGGAGCCTTTACCTCAGTAACGGGCTTTGAAGCTGCTGCTGCCTGAACGGGAGCATCAGCAACAGAAGCCTTTACTACAGCTTCCTTCTTGCCTATGCCGAACAGACCTTTTTTGCCCTCCTCAACGATCTCAAACTTGATCTGCTTGTCCTTGCCGAACTTTTTAACGGCGAGAGCCTTGGCCTCCTCAACGGAATCAGCCTTAAAAATTTCAGTCATATTTATACCTCCTTAATTAAAATCAATCATTATCACCATTATCGGACTCATCATAGATGTCGCCGTACTTTTCAGCCATACGTTTTCTGGCTTCTTTTATCTTATCTCTGTTGTACTTATTCATTTCTGAACGGGAAGCCTTTTCGCCGCTTGACTTCTTCTTAGTACCGCCTGCCTGCTGATTAGCAAGCTCCTGCTGTTCCATCATTCTCTGCATGAATGTCTTTTTCTCGGGATGCTTTTCAGCATAGAGACGAGCCTTTTCCTTTTCCTTCTCATTGATAGCTACAGTACGCTCAGGAGTGAAGTACTGGTTGAGAGCGAAGGTTATAACGAATGAGAAAAGTGCGGACCATATCCAGTAGAAACCGATACCTGCCGGAAGCTTGAAGGCAAAGTAGATAGAGAGCAGGGGCATGAGATACATCATAGCAGTCATGCAGCCTGGATTCTGCATATTTGGATTTACCTTCTTCTGGTGTATCTGGCTGTAAACAGATGAAATAAGCTGAGCAAGACCGGCCATGAACGGGATCATAGCAAGTACGATAGTCTCGCTGTTCCATGAATCAGGGGAAAGTGAAGGGTATTTTGCAAGGTTAGCGCCAAGGAAGGTGAACTTGTTATAGAAGTCGTCAACTTTCTCGGCAAAGTTGTGGCTGAGACCGGTAAATGCATCATAATGCTTATCAAGCATTTCCCTGATATAGAGCTCACTTCTCAGGTCTCCGGACTTGAAACTGCCCTTGCTTCCGATATCCTTAACACGAAGGTCAGAAGCGATCTGAGCAGCCTGCTTTCTTACATCCTTAGGTATACGAAGGATATGTGTGATCGGCTTATACACAACGTCGATAACTCCGAATACAAGGAACATCTGGATGAAAGCGGGGAGACAGCTTCCCATAGGGTTGATGCCTTCCTGGATATAGAGCTTCTGCTGTTCCTCCTGGAGTTTCTGCGGATTATTGGAATAACTTTTCCTGAGTTTTTCCAGCTTAGGATTAAGCAGCTGCATACGTGCAGCGTTTTTCTGTGTCTTATAGTTTACCGGCAGGAAGATGAGCTTCGTGACGATAGTAAATATGATGATCGAAAGCGCATAGTTTCCGACCAGATAATTGATAAACTGCATAAGGTATCCGAAGGGGACACCGATGATATCATAAAGTGCGTTCAATATTCATCCCTCTTACATTTTATTGTCTTCGTCATTGTTCATGCTGTTATTATGGACAGAGGCATAATCTATCTTCTTATATCTGAACGTAAATTTTTCCGGAACGGGATCTATCCCGCCAAGTGACCATGGATTGCAGCGGAGTATCCTCCAGGCGGCAAGAAGAAAGCCTCTGAAGAAGCCGAATCTCTTAAAAGCACCGAAAGCATAATTGCTGCAGGTCGGATAGTATTTACATTTTGCAGGAAAAAGGGGAGATATGCATTTCTGATAGAATTTTATCAGACCAAGAGCTATATATCTCATTTTCCCTGTCCGGACGGCTTGAAGCTGCGGAACATCTTATTGATCTCAGCGATGCCGTATTTCTCCATATAACCGCAGTACTCCTGAGACTTTATCTCACATATCCTGCTTCTTGCAACGATGACTATATCCATACCAATAGGCATATCCTTCTCATAGAGACGATAGGCAAGGCGGATAAGTCTTTTAGCTCTGTTGCGTGAAACGGCATTGCCCACCTTCTTGCCAGCGGTGATACCGAGGCGGTTGAAAGGTCTGCCGTTTGGTCTTACATATATGACCGAGTATTTTGAAGCGGAGTATCTGCCTTTTTTATAGAGTGTAAGAAAATCCTTATTATCGTTCAGAATTTCAGTATATAGCATAATAACACCATAAGCATACCATACTAACAAAAAAGACCACAAAATTTTAGAATTTTGTGGTCAGCCTCGTCAGTGAGTTAATCTTGCTCTGCCCTTAGATCTTCTACGAGCTAAAACCTTTCTGCCGTTCTTAGTAGCCATTCTCTTCATGAAGCCGTGCTCCTTCTTTCTGTGGAGCTTCTTAGGCTGATATGTTCTTTTCATTATAAGATCCTCCTCTCTTCTCAAGTGATATGTTAAGGACCGCAGCTTCACTGAAGCGCAGATCCCGATATGCATATTTCTGCATTACACTAAAACATTATATATTAAAAAAAGGGATATGTCAAGTGCTTTTTTAAATTTTTTCGGCAAAAGCCTTAAATTCATACTATTTGCCAATATCCTTATAAATGTCAACGAAGTTTTTTCACTAATTTGTCAGGGAAAAGGCTTAAAAAAGCGGAATATCCATTATATTCGGGAAAAACTGATATATCTCTTTTGTACTCTCAACACAGTGTTGAAAACTGCTGTTTAAAACATTTTTCAATGTTGAGATATATCCCCGGCAGATCTTACAAATATGTTGAATCAACAGAAATAAAAAAGAAATCAACAATATTTTGCACGCTGCGATGTGTTTTGTATAGCTGATAAAGGATACTTTTCCACTGTAAAACTATAATTCAACAGAGTTTTCAACAATATGTCAAATTGTGTGTTGAGAAGAGGTGTATTTTCTAAATCTTTATTATATAAAACCGCTTGCATTTTAAACAGCCTTATGTTATAATATACTATATATTAATATAGGAGAGTGTTGTTTTTTTCACTCATTTATAATTTTTGTACGGAGGTAAATCATGAATTCGTTTGAGGAAGTTTTTGAAAAAGTTAAGAATTACTGCCTTGAAAATAAAAAAATACCGGAAATCGCCTGGACAACCTGGCTGGATCAGATGAAGCCGGAGAGCTTCACCCCTACAGAAGCTGTTTTCTCCATTCCTACAGACTTCCAGAAAAATATAATCGTATCAAAATACAATGAAATATTAAAGGACGCCTTTCTTCACGTTATCGGCTTCAATATAGATCTTGTTATAAATGTTGAAAATAATGATTCGGAAAAGATAAAGATCCCCACTGACGACGAGCTTGAAAA
>LVAK01000205.1 GCA_001604035.1 Clostridiales bacterium Firm_05 | reverse complement strand
GAAAGTAGCGGTACCATTACGGTGCCGCTTTTATCATCCTATTCGGTTTTATTTTTCTTTACTACGATAAGACTATGCTACACCCCTTTCCAAAGACTTTTAATCTTATTTTTCCCTCAGATAGGGCGCATGAAAGTAAAAAAAGCCCATGTAGTTATTACATGGGTTGCGCCCTATCTGGGGGGAAAATTTAAAACTGAAAGTTTTAGGAAGGGAGCTTGAGGGTGACTCCCCGCAGTGCGGGGAGATGTCACATCGTGACAGAGGGGACCGCCTCCGTCAGAGGAACCCTTTTTCAAAAGGGTCTCCCTCAATAATTAACGTATACATTCTATATAAGCATGACACGCAGTTCGTCCTGTTTTTCGTTGTCAATACTTGAACTGGCTGTTGCCCACAAACTCACACACCAGAGAATCTGACGGCAGCAGCTTGCTGTCCACCGGCTCCATGTTCTCCAGCACCTCGAGAGTTTCAGCTATCTCAGGAATATCCGACATTTCCCTGAGCTGACCTATCAGCGGATCACGGTAAACGCTGAGCTCATAGGGCATGAATGTATCTACATCGTAGTCAGAGCGTCCCTTGTAGGGCATGATGTACTTGTTCTCGCCGGATTCAACACTGTGGAACATATTCATCGTCTCCTGGAGTGAGCGCTTGCGGAACTTCTTATCCCTAATCATGCGGCGGAGCAGCCTTACCCTTGAAGGGTGGAGAACTGTCTGGCCGTCTGTTATACGGGTGCGGACGCTGACGTAGATCTTGCATATCTGAGAATCCGGAACAGTGATAACATCCGGATTAAGTGCGTGTATCCCCTCAAATATTACAAGCTCGCCCGGATTTCGCCTGAAGCGTCTTCCGCCGGGCTCACGGGATGAGCTCTTGAAGTTATACTTTGGTATCTCAACTTCCTCGCAGGCGCTCATTGCCTCTATCTGGGCGCTGAGGAGCTTGCTGTCCACTCTCATCGGGGATTCAAGATCCATTTTGCCCTGTGCTGCCAGTTCTTTTTCCTCAGGAGTGAGTGAGCAGAAGTAGTTATCCATTGAGAGCGTGTGAGTATCGTGTCCCTGATCGTCAAGCATCTTCTCGATCATCAGCGCAGTAGTGGTCTTGCCGGAGCCTGAGGGGCCGGAGAGAAGTATTACCGGCTTTTCGTCACGGTGTTCGATTATATCATCAACTATATGTTTAAGACGGTAAACGTAGTCCTGATTTGCTGTCTCTATATATTCCCTGGGCGAATTTTTTATGCCTTCATTGATCCTGTCGACCTCTATATTCATCCGAAAATCTCCTTGCTTAAAGATAATATATGAACTGATTTGTTCATATACTGATTATATCATATTTTTGATATTTTTTCAATAATTTTTTGTGGACTTTTCGGAGAAAATGTGATATAATTATTGTGTGATATGATAAATCTCACAATAACACATATCATATACTATAGAAATTGCTCAATTATTTTATCTCCGGAGGCGGATATTATGAAAATGATTTTTATTGGCGCTACACATGAAGTTACCGGAAGCTGTACATACGTGGAGGCCTGCGGGAAAAAATTCCTTGTGGACTTCGGTATGCAGCAGGGTGAGGATATATTTGAGAACGTTCAGATACCGGTATCACCGTCTGAGATAGACTTTGTGCTGCTGACACACGCTCATATAGACCATTCGGGACTTCTGCCGCTGCTCTATGCAGGCGGATTTCAGGGGGAGATACACGCTACAGAGGCTACCTCCAATCTTTGTAGCGTTATGCTCCGAGACAGTGCTCATATCCAGGAATTTGAAGCAGAATGGCGGAGCCGTAAGGCAAGACGTAAGGGCGAGGAGGACTATGAGCCGTTATATACCATGAATGACGCTCTTGGTGCGATAGAGCTGTTCGTACCTCATCATTATGATACTCCATTTGATGTGAGTGAGGGCATAAACGTGTCATTCCGTGACGCAGGACACCTTCTCGGCTCATCGAGCATTATCCTTACGCTCACAGAGGACGGTGAGACACGCAGGATCGTATTTTCCGGCGATATCGGCAATACCGAGCAGCCTCTGATACGTGATCCGCAGTATGTTGATTCTGCTGACTATGTAGTGATCGAATCGACCTATGGAAACAGGGTGCATGAACGTCCAACAGACTATGTTACCGCACTTTCAGAGGTGCTGCAAAAGACATTTGACCGTGGCGGAAGTGTTATTATCCCGTCATTTGCCGTGGGCAGGACACAGGAAATGCTCTATTTCATCAGGCATATCAAGGAGGAAGGTCTTGTCAAGGGACATGATGATTTCCCGGTATATGTGGACAGTCCCCTTGCAAATGAAGCTACTGACATATTCATCAGCAACCGTGAGAGCTGCTATGACGAGGAAGCCCTGTCATTTGTAAGACGAGGCATAAATCCCATAGCCTTCGAGGGACTTATCCGCACGGTTTCCAGCGATGATTCAAGGGTGATAAACAGTGATTCCCGCTGCAAGGTCATAATCTCCGCCAGCGGTATGTGCGAGGCAGGACGTATCAAGCACCACCTCAAGCATAACCTCTGGAAAAAAGAGAATACTATCCTCTTTGTAGGCTATCAGGCCGGAAATACCCTGGGCAGGAGCCTTATTGACGGTGCAAGAAAAGTAAAGCTCTTCGGAGAAACAGTAAACGTTGCTGCCGAGATAAAGCAGCTTCCGGGTGTCAGCGGTCATGCGGATATGAACGGACTTCTGGAATGGGCAAAGGCTGTCAAGGGCGTTAAGAAGTTCTTCGTGAACCATGGTGAAGCCAGCTCTGCCGAGAGCTTTGCACAGATACTCAGAGAGAAACTGGGCACTGATGCATATGCTCCGTACAGCGGTGCTGAATTTGACATTACTGAGGGCGTTATCACTGTTGACGCACAGCCCATACCGATACCAAAGAAGAAAAATGCTGCAAATATGAATGCTAATTATATCGAGCTCTCCGCAGCAGCAGAGCGTCTAAGCCAGCTTATAAAAATGTCAGACGGCAGGGCAAATGCGGATATGCGTAAGCTTACAGATGCTATCAACGCACTCTGTGATGAATGGCAGCTAT
>LVAK01000204.1 GCA_001604035.1 Clostridiales bacterium Firm_05 | reverse complement strand
GACGGCGGACACAATCCTGCCGGAGTTGGTATGCTGGCGCTTATGCTGATGTATCTGAGTACAAGAGGGAAGAAGATATATACAGTCATGGGCATGGTGGACTCAAAGGACTATGTGGAGAGCGTTAAGACCATAGCCCGGCATTCTGACGGACTTATTGCTGTAGACGGCTTTGCGCCGAATGCTGTACCGGCACAGAATATTGTGGATATAGCCTCGTTTTATACTGAGGCGGAGGAAGCTTCGCTTACAGAGGCGGTGGAGAAGGCGAAGGCACTGGCACTGGAAAACGACGGCGTGGCAGTTATATCCGGCTCGCTGTATCTGGCGAGTGAATATCTGAACCAGATAAAATAAAAAGTGCCGAAGGCGAAAGAACAATGGCTTGAGGCGGAGATAAACAGTGCGGCCGTCCGGAACTCGCTTCGCTGTTCCGGACTACTGCTCAGGGGGACGCTGTCCCCCTCGTTCACCCTCTGCCAGAGGAGCAACGCCCCTCTGGACTCCCATTTCCTGCCGCCTTCGGCGTTTTTAATTAATAAAATAAAAAAGCCCCTGCCGGTATCTCCGGCAGGGGATAATTGTTACTGCTCAACTGACGAGTCACTGTCAGTTTAAATTATTCGGAAAGGTCAGCGATCAAACGCAGCCCTGAGCCTTCATAGCCTCAGCAACCTTGAGGAATCCAGCAATGTTAGCGCCAGCCATGTAGTTGCCTTCCATACCGTACTCCTTAGCAGCCTCATCGCAAGCCTTGAAGATAGACTTCATGATGCCGTGGAGCTTCTCGTCAACTTCTTCAAATGTCCAGCTGAGTCTCTCGCTGTTCTGGCTCATCTCAAGACCAGATGTAGCAACACCGCCGGCATTTGCAGCCTTAGCAGGACCATAGAGAATGCCATTGCTGAGGTATGTTTCGATAGCCTCAGGAGTTGAAGGCATATTAGCACCTTCTGCAACAGCAAAACCGCCGTTAGCAACGATTGCCTTAGCGCCTGCAGCGTCGATCTCATTCTGTGTAGCACATGGGAGAGCGATGTCGAGCTTGATATCGCCAGCGTTGCACTTAAGTGTCCATACGCTGCCCTCGTGGTACTCAGCGTTCTTGTGTGAAGTTCTGCCAACGTACTCCTTGATACGTCCACGCTCAACCTCCTTGATCTGCTGAACGAGCTCGAGCTCGATTCCGTCAGGATCGTAAACGTAGCCGTTAGAGTCAGAAACTGTAACTACCTTAGCACCGTACTGTGTAGCCTTCTGTGTAGCGTAGATAGCAACGTTACCTGAACCAGAGATAACAACAGTCTTGCCCTCGAAGGACTTGCCGTTAGCCTGGAGCATCTCGTTTGTGAAGTAGCAGAGACCGTAACCTGTAGCCTCTGTTCTTGCGAGTGAACCGCCGTATGTAAGGCCCTTACCTGTGAGAACGCCAACGAATTCGTTGCGGATTCTCTTATACTGACCAAACATATAACCGATCTCTCTTGCGCCTGTTCCGATATCACCAGCAGGAACGTCGCAGTCAGCACCGATGTGCTTGCAAAGCTCTGTCATGAAGCTCTGGCAGAAACGCATGATCTCTCCGTCGCTCTTGCCCTTAGGATCGAAGTCAGAGCCGCCCTTACCGCCGCCCATAGGCAGTGTTGTAAGGCTGTTCTTGAATACCTGCTCGAAGCCGAGGAACTTGATGATACCGAGGTATACTGATGGGTGGAGACGGATACCGCCCTTGTATGGTCCGATTGCTGAATTGAACTGTACACGGAAACCTCTGTTTACCTGTACCTTGCCGTTGTCGTCAACCCATGGTACACGGAACATGAGCTGTCTCTCAGGCTCAACGATACGATCGAAAACGCCTGCATCGATGAGATCCTGTCTCTTTTCAGCAACTGGCTGAAGAGTTTCAAGAACTTCTGTTACTGCCTGGATAAACTCGGGTTCGCCGGGATTTCTTTTCTTAACTGTTTCTAAAAGATCGATAAGATACTGATTTTTTAACGCCATTGTTAAAAAACCTCCTTTACAAAATTCTGCTTTCGCAGTTCACAGTAAATTATACCACTATAAAAATGATTTTGCAAGAGGGAGTTAGCCATAAATTACAAAAAAGCTGCGATTTGTACAAGTCGCACAAATCGCAGCTCTCTCTCTTTCCGGATATAGTATTATTTTTTGCCGCCCATGAATGGATAAACATCTTCACAAGAGTCAGGATCTGAGTCATTATCCGCATCGGTCAGTATAAGACCGGTCATGTCACCCCAGGAAGCGGAGGGGCAGATGTATTCGCTGATATCATTTTCCGGAGCGCCGGCAGGACGGGTATTCCTTCTGTTCATAATATCACCTCGATGATATTATCTGCAAAAGAGACGAAAATATTCTTTTTGCTATTGCAAAGCCTTTGAGAATATGATAAAATAAACATATCACCTAAGCAATGCGGAAAGGAGCTAATTTATGAGCGATATGAATAAAGAGCCTGAGGAGCTCGAAGAGAACGAAAATTATATAACCCTTACAGATGATGACGGACAGGACATCTCCTTCGAGGTGCTGGACACTATCGAGTACAAGGACAGACTTTTTGCCGTTCTTCTTCCGTTTGAGGATGAGGATGACGAGGTAGTTATACTTGAGATAATTCCCGGCGAAGATCCTGAGATGGATGACTTTGTTACAGTCGATGATGAGGCGCTTCTCAACGAGGTCTTTGAGGAGTTCCAGAAAAGAGGAGACGAGGAGTAATATCTCTCCCTGAATGAAATACAGCAGCCGTAAAGAGCATAATAACTTTTTATGGCTGCTTTTTCTTGATATACCACGTTTTTTCTATTGTTGTACTTGTTTTGTTCACAATAGTGTGTTATAATTATATCAATATCAAAAACAGCGGAGGTAATATGATGAAGTATAGTAAACTTGCGGCATTTGCAGCGGCATTGGCAATAATAGGCGGACAGTCCCTTCCTCAGACAGTTATGAGCCCTGCGGCAGTTTATGCGGCTGATACAGAACAGCTGGCAGGTGAGGTAACGCTCAGGGTGGGAGAGAGCGTTGTGCCGGAGCAGACCTCAGGCACTGAAA
>LVAK01000203.1 GCA_001604035.1 Clostridiales bacterium Firm_05 | reverse complement strand
GGAGTAACACCCGGATCAGGAGTAACGCCTGGATCAGGAGTAACGCCTGGATCAGGGGTTGTGCCGGGATCAGGATCAGGAGTAACGCCGGGATCTGGAGTTATACCGGGATCAGGTGTGACACCAGGATCAGGGGTATTACCGGGATCTGGAGTTGTAGGAAGTCCGTTTGGATAATCCGGATCGTAATTTGCGGAAGTTGTAGTAGTAGGAGTCCATGTCCAGTTAGGATCGTAAGCTCCTGTGAGTATATTACCGCCGGAATAGAAGCCTGAACCGGTAGTAACATCGATATCGAAGCGCTTTTTGCGTGTAGTGGTTATGATATTCTTTCCTGAGCTCTTAGTGGTGGTAGTTACCTTGGAGATCTCAACAGCATTCGGATCTGCTGTAGTAGTGACCTGCTGGACTTCTGAATTTTTCTTCCTTACAACGCTTTCACGTCCAAAGCTTGCAATCACCTTTTCTGATGGAGTTATAGGAAAAAGGATAAAGAATCCGAGGATAAGAGCGGTCATAGCGATGAAGCATCCGCAGGAAACAAGGGTAATTTTCGTAGATCTGTTCAGACTGGTAAAAAAGCCTTTGATCTTACTCATTAAATAACACTCTCCTGATAAAAATAATACTATTATATTTTAGTGCAAAACCGTGAGAATGTCAAGTGAAATCTCTGTGAAAAGGGGGCTGGGGGAAGTATTTTGTACAAAATGGACAATGCCCGGCGGTCATATACTTTCCTTGATCCTGTTGATAGCACCTTTTTCAAGGCGTGAGACCTGAGCCTGAGAAATGCCTATCTCATTTGCCACCTCGGTCTGGGTGAGGCCTTTCAGGAAGCGCAGGTGCAGTATCCGCCGCTCACGCTCTCCCAGCTCCTTTATAGCGTCACGGATGGATATCTCATCCATACGGCTCTCGACATCATTTTTGTCGCCGATCTGGTCGAGGATATATACAGTGTCCTCGGAATCGGAGTATACCGGCTCGTAGAGAGATACCGGATCGCTTATACTTTCAAGTGCTATCACCACATCTGCACGCTTTTCACCGATATCATTGGCTATCTCGTCCATGTCCGGTTCACGCTGGAGCTGTATCGTAAGCTTTTCCCTTGACTGTATGGCCTTATATGCCAGGTCACGGAGGGAACGGCTGACCTTTACAGGGGAGTAGTCACGCAGATGGCGGCGGAGCTCTCCGCTTATCATCGGGACGCAGTATGTGGAGAACCGCACCTCCTTTGTAAGGTCAAAGTTGTTTATAGCCTTGATAAGTCCCACAACGCCTATCTGGAAGAGATCGTCTATATCCTCTCCACGGCCAGTAAATCTCTGTATCACGCTGAGCACCAGACGAAGGTTGCCTTTTATTAGCTTGTCCCTCGCCTCACGGCTCCCTGTATCCCTTATCTCTTTGAGCAGGGCGATCTTTTCCGCTTCTTTGAGCACTGTCAGTTCAGAGGTGTTTATACCGGCGATAACGACTTTATTATATGCCATAAGATGTAAAGCTCCTTTGTTGTTCTCTTACTGACATTATTGCCTGTGAGTAAAAATATAATCACAGGAATTTTTTCCCTGAGGAATACTTGTACCTCCGGCTGAATATTATTTAGCAAAGAAAAATTCAAGGAGGCTGTTATGGAGCTTAAGATAAACCGTGAGACAGTGCCTGTTTCCGAGTGCATATACGAGGGAGTGCAGGAGCAGACTGTAGAGCTGGACTACATACTTCCCGATTACTATCCTGATATATTCAGGCTGATACGCTGCCGGGTAACGCCGGTGATAACTGACAGCAGCGTCAGCGGCGACAAACTTAACTATGAGCTGCGCTGTGATATAAGGATATTGTACTGCGGCGAGGAGGATTCTGTGATAAGGTGCGTGAGCCAGAGCCAGAGCTTTTCAAGGAGCGTGGAGCTTGGCAGGAACTGCACATCGCCTGTGTATACTCTTTCGCCCAAGACAGACCATGTGAATTTCCGTGCGGTGAATAAGCGCAGACTGGATATGCGTGGAGCTGTATCCGTAAGGATAAAGATATGCGGCGAACAGGAGCAGGAGGTCATCTCTGATGCCTTCGGGATGAATATACAGCTTCGCAAAACACCGGTGAGATATGCCTCTCAGCGTATAAGAGCTGACAAGATGATTCAGATAAGTGAAGAGACGGAGCTTTCTGCTGCACAGCCGCCTGTGATAAGTATACTTGGGATAAGGTGCAGTGCCGGAGAGTGCGAGAAGAAAATGATATCCGGAAAGCTTCTTGCCAAAGGCGAAGTGGATATCGATCTGCTCTATGCCTGTGAAAAGGAGGGAGAGGGCGCAGTTGAGCCGCTGAGCTTCACCCTGCCTTACAGTCAGATAATAGACATTGACGGCATAGACGAGAGCTTTGAATGCAGGGTAGAGCCGGAGGTCATAAGCTGCGAGGCAGTGCCTGCTGCCGGAAAGGACGGCGAGAACCGGCTGCTGCGGTGTGAGACAGAGCTTATGCTGCGCTGCCAGGGGGTAAAGACCTCAACAGCCATGCTGGTGACGGATGCCTATTCAACAGTGTATCCCTGTGAGACAGAGACCTCGGAGATACGCACTGAACAGATACCTGTGATATATGATGAGAGCTTCCGGAGCATGGCGAAGTTAGCTGAGGGAGACAGTGTTCCTCAGACGATATATGCCATGTGGTGTACGCCCAAGAATATAAATACACATATATCCGATGACGGCAGGGGGCTTGTGGTTACAGGTATGCTGACCTATTCTATGGCTGCAAAGGACAGCTCCGGAATGATATCCATGCCGGATAAGGATGAGGCATTTGAAGAGGTGATAGCTCTCGGAGACGATGTTTCCGGAAGCAGTGTTTCTGCTGATATAAGCGTGAGAGAGGTATCGTATAATATCTCTCCGGAGGGCGTACTGACAGCAAAGGCTGATATAGGTGCAAGGATATCCGTGACCGGAAGCACATCTGTAAAGGCTCTGACCGGACTAACAGCAGATGACTCCGTGAGAAAGGAAAGAGACGGCGATTACTCCATAAAGCTGTATTTCGGTGTAGAGAACGAGGCGGTCTGGGATATAGCCAAACGCTACAGCACAAGTGTGGCTGCGGTAATGGAGGAGAACGAACTGCCCGGAGAAAAGCTTGAAAGCGGCGGTATGCTGCTCATACCCATAGTCACCTGAACAGGCAGAGCCACAACATATTATCAGAAGGAGAGCAGCGATGGTTAGAGATATATACAGCAGTATTGCCGAGCGTACAGGCGGCGATATCTATATAGGAGTAGTGGGCCCGGTCAGAACAGGCAAATCCACATTTATAAAAAGGTTCATGGAGACGCTGGTCCTGCCGAATATAACCAGTGAGTACAAGAAGGAGAGAGCACTTGATGAGCTGCCCCAGTCTGCGGCAGGCAAGACCATAATGACTACAGAGCCAAAGTTCATCCCTGAGGAGGCTGTGGAGGTAGACCTGGGAGACGGAGCGGTTTTCAGTGTCAGGCTGATAGACTGTGTAGGGTATATCGTCCCCAGCTCTCTCGGATATATTGAAAACGAGCAGCCGAGAATGGTGATGACCTCATGGTTCGATGAGGAGATACCCTTCAATATGGCTGCTGAGATAGGAACGCAGAAGGTCATAACCGATCATTCCACCATAGGACTTGTGGTGACGACAGACGGCTCCATATCCGACATCCCCCGTGCGGAGTATGAGGAATGCGAGGAGCGGGTGATACGTGAGCTAAAGGAGCTGGGGAAGCCATTTGTAGTAATACTAAATACTGCCGAACCGGATTCCCCGGAGACAAGAGGGCTGGCAGACGAACTAACAAGCCGATATGATGCAAAGGTCATCCCGGTCAATGCACTTGACCTTGATGAGGATGACATAAGGGATATAATCCGGGAGATACTTTTCTCGTTCCCCATAAAGGAGATAAATATCCGCACTGCACGCTGGATAAATACCCTTGAGAAGGGGCACTGGCTGAAAACGGCCATACTTGACTGTATACGCAGTGCAGCAAAGGATATACGGATAGTCCGTGAAGCTGAGAGCGCAGCGGCGGCAATGGCGGACTGCCCACACATACTGAAAGCAGAGATCGCATCCATAGATCTTGGCAAGGGCTCTGTCACCATAAATGCCGAGCTGGACAGCTCTCTGTTCTACAGGATACTGGGTGAGGCAACAGGAATAGAGATCGAGAGCGAAAGTGATCTTATGCCGCTGCTGATGGAGCTGAACGAGATACGCCGGAAGTATCAGCGAATAGAACCTGCTCTTGCTGAGGTGGAGGCGACCGGTTACGGCATAGTAATGCCGGAGCTTGACGAGCTGACGCTTGAAGAGCCGAAGATAATCCGGCAGGGCGGAAAATACGGAGTGAAGCTGAAAGCGTCCGCACCGTCCATACATCTTATGAAAGCGGATATCAATACAACAGTAAGTCCTATAGTAGGTACAGAAAAGCAGTCCGAGGAGCTGGTGATGTATCTGCTTGACGGATTTGATGATGATCCGAAGAAGATCTGGGAATCAAACATCTTCGGAAAGTCACTGCATGAGCTTGTAAACGAGGGACTGCACAGCAAGCTGTATAAAATGCCGGTAGATGCAAGGATGAAGCTCCAAGAGACACTTGAACGTGTTATAAATGACGGCTGCTCCGGACTCATCTGCTTTATACTGTAAAATATCGAATACAAAACAGCCACAGAGAAATAAAGTATGATTCTCTATGGCTGTTTGTTTATATTTATTATTGATCCTGGCCGGGATCATATACGCCGGCAACTCTCGGATCATAAAGGATATCGATATCCGGGTACTCGTCGATCAGATCCTCACGCATATACATATACACTTTTTCGTCGGTGGTATTCAGCTTGAAGTTCATATGATATGGGAATTCTGCAATGACGCAGTATCTTACGTCCTTGACAGCTTCCTTGCCGTATACCTCATCGATAGGACAGTAGTCGATTATGATATCCGGCAGTCCCTGTTCACGCCAGAGTCTGAATTCCTCCTGGACATCCTCCTTGTAGGCATAATGCATATACAGGTCATCCGGGAAGCGGACGTTGAAATTCATGAAGATGTTTCTGTCGAAATAGGGAAGGTATAATGAGCCCAGTCCGCAGATCAGCGTTTTGTTGTTTATAACGGGCGGATGATTTGAGGGGATGGCCATTCTCATGAACCAGTTTTCGTTTTCGTTTTCCTTGCTTTTTTCGGAGCCGTTCTTTGAGCCGTCAAATTCATATCCCCATCCTATCATTATCTTTCTGTCCTCAAGATGATGGGCTTTGATGTAATCAGCAGCGCCTGTCGGATAGTATGCGTATCTTATGTCGTTGAAGGACGACACTGCGGAGAAAAGTACATTCATCATATATATTCCTCCGGCACCGGCAGCTCCGAGCTTTCTGATGAGCGGGCTTTTTATGCCGCCTGCCAGCTTCTTCATAAACTCAGGCACTTGTATACCGTCATTTTCTTCTGCCATTATCCAGAATATGAAGATGTGGAACAATGTGCCTATGCCGAGGTGATGGACTGATATATAGAAAAAAGCCTGGAACACAGTCAGCATCATATATGGGATGAAGAAGGTGAGAAATTTATGGTTCTTTCTGGTGAAAGAGATGAGTAGTGTCCATGCGACAATGCCGAATAACGAATTCAGCAGTATGGATGCAGTGCTTGGTACTGCTGAATATTCATTATCAAGAAGAGTACCGTTCCAGCTCTCATACGGCAGATACAGTGCAAATGCGTAACTCTTCCAGCTTTGCAGCGACTTTAGAAGATAATTGTCAGTTTCAACGCCTTTGTAGTAGCAGTCATCGGCAGTCTGTGTCATTATGTAAAGCAAGATAGCAAGCAGAAGGATGAGAACCAGGGGTATGAATCTTTTATCCAGCCAGAACTGCCTGAGCTTGTCGTTCTTTTTCAGCTCGGCGAGTATCTCTCCTGTCCATACAAGACAAAGTCCGCAGGCAAGGATAATGCCGAAAGATGAGGTGAGGCAGAGAAAGCACAGGGAGAGAATGTATCTCCACGGCTTTTTGCTGCGCTCTTTATATGTGGCAGCCATCAGCATGAACGCCAGCATCATCATACTGTACGGGCGGCATATCACTCCGTACTGATAGAAGAAGAAATATGTGAACGGCAGTGTGCATTTTATGGCTTTTGGGAAGGGAGAACGGAAGAGCAGGAGACATACTGCCCCGCCGCTGAATACAGTATTCACCAGGCGCATCGATAGATCAAACGGAGTTCCCAGCTTTGCAAATGGTGCCAGTATCAGATGCCACAGCGGAGGGTGTCCTTCATAGTGAGGGATAACTGTCAGTATCTCTTTTATGGAGGCTGAACGTGCTATCTGCCAGGCCTGAGCCTCATCGAAGCAATATTCATGGAAATGCCCGATGATCGTGATCCCTGCAATGTAAAGCAAAATAACAATATATTCAGCGCAGCCTGTCTTTTTTGACAAGCAGGCTTCACGGAAATTCTTCATATCATCACCACAAGTTCTTTATTAAATTATATGTTATAAATATTTTATCATATGATCCGGCAAAAATCAACTGCAAAAAGTCTTCTTCCGGACTGGAAATATACCGGGAGATATGTTATAATAAAATAAATGAGATCGATGTGAGGGAAAGAAAGATGAATGAGATAGAATACATCCATGAGCCTACCGACTTACAGTGCGGACAGGCTGTTCTGGCGATGGTGCTCAGCAAAAGTCCGGAGGAGATATGTGCTCTGCTGAACAATGAGCGTGAGACAACGCTAAAAGAGATGAAGGAAACACTCAGAAGTCATGGTGCATGGGTATCTGACCAGAGAGTGCAGATAAGCACAAAGGATGAGCTGCCGCCGCTGTGTATGCTCAGTCTTGAAACTCCACGCTGCTGGCACTGGTCACTGTATGCCTTCGGCACATTTTATGATCCGGAACACGGAGTAATGGACGACTTTCCCGAATCCGGCAGGAGATACTGCTGGGAGATACGTTTGTGAGGCAGGTGATGATATGAAGAAAAGCTGTGAAGATGTGCTCAGCCGGCTTGAAGATGCCGGATATGAAGCGTATATGGTAGGCGGCTGCGTCCGTGACAGTATAATGGGACGTAATGTACACGATACAGATATCACTACCAGCGCACATCCGGAAGAGGTAACAGCAGTATTCGGGGAGGAGAATATCATCCCCACCGGAATAAAGCACGGCACTGTTAC
>LVAK01000202.1 GCA_001604035.1 Clostridiales bacterium Firm_05 | reverse complement strand
AACCTCGATGACCTTATCATGCGTAATGAGCGTGAGGGGATTGTCGACAGCGATGAAATTGTTGTTTAGTGCTTCTGCTCGGTATCAACAGCCAACATTCGTCAAGTCTGATGAGTAGACTTCGTCTGAGAGCTGTGGTATGATTGTTGGTCAGGAGGTGATCGCGGCGATGAAGTTGCAGGATCTGTATTATGGAAACGTCATACCGTGTCAGCACGATGTCAGGAAGGACTCCGACTATGCAAAGCGAAGTCTGGAGCTGCTTGAGATGTGTGACAGACTGGAGAAAAGGCTGTCGGCTGACGATAAGAAGCTACTCAACAACATAACGGATATGCAGGGAATACTGTCCGAGACAATCGTAGCGGAAAGCTACATACAAGGCTTCCGTGACTGTGCCGAGCTTATCATAGATGTGCTGTTCGGCAGGAGCGAGAACCTGAAATAGCATTATAGCAATGGCATGGGTACGGTTGTCGCCGTGCCCATTTGACCTTTGAAGGGAGTGAGAAAAATGACCGCAGCTTTCATCATTCGTAAGGACTGACGTTCGGCGAAAGGAGAATAGAATGACTGAAAATAACGAGGGAAGAATAGTGATGCTTACGATAAAAGAGGCGGCAGCTCTTGTGGACGGGCTGACCGAGTACAGAGTGCGTCAGATGTGCATAAATGATCAGGTGCCGCACATCATGGCTGGCAAAAAATACCTCATAAACAAGGACTTGTTCCTCAGGTATCTGCGCGGTGAGACTGCGTGAATAAAAGTGCGAAAAAGCGCGTTTCTGCTGGACTTTTCTGCCGCGGTGTGGTAGAATGTTGTTGGTAGGAACGCGCCGTATTATTGAACGGAGGTTTTATATATGGCGGCTATCAGAAAAAGAAAAAACGGTTCGTATGAGATAAGAGTCTCCTGCGGCTACGGCGTGGACGGCAAACAGCACAACCAGTACAAGAGCTACTATCCCGAGCCCGGAATGAGTCCGCGGCAGATAGAGAAGGAGGTCAACAAGATCGCTGTGATGTTCGAGGAGGACTGCCTGAGAGGACAGATAACCTCGGCGATAAAGTTCCAGAGATTCGCAGAGCAATGGTTCGACGAGTACGCGAGAATAAATCTCAGACCGACTTCCTTTGCGCGAATGAAACAGCTCACAAAGCGCGTCTATCCTGCGCTGGGACACAAGCGTCTCGACAAGATAACTGCGCGCGACATTCAGATGTTCATCACGGACATGATGATAAACGGCAGGAGCATTACCACAGGCAAGCCGCTCTCGCGCAAGACTGCGGTACACCACCTGAGCTTCATCAGCGATGTGTTTACATACGCAGTCCGTATGGGAATGCTGTGCGACAACCCGTGCAGGCGAGTGTTCGTTCCGAAGCAGGAGCAGATCGAGAAGGAGATATTCACGCTGGACGAAGTGCGGATACTGTTCGCAAATCTGACGGACGAACCGCTAAAGTATCAGCTGTACCTTATGCTCGCGATATATAGCGGATTTCGTCGGAGCGAAATGCTGGGACTCGAGTGGAAGGATATCGACTTTGACAACAATCTCATCCATGTTCGGCGTACCTCGCAGTACACAGCCGAGAAGGGTATCTACACGGACACGACAAAGACCAAAAGCTCTAAACGAGTATCGAAAATGCCTGCGATAATTATGGCGCTGCTGCAGCAGTTCAAGACTGAGCAGACTATCGAAGCGAGACGGCTCGGAACAAAGTGGGTGGACAACGACCGACTGTTCACTAAGTGGAACGGCGAACCTATGAATCCGCAGACGCCGTTCGAGTGGCTGAAAGGCTATTGCAAGCGCGTCGGCGTGACGTTCAGAAACATCCATTCACTCCGACATCTCCATGCGAGCTTACTCATCTTCGAGGGCGTGGACATTGTTGCAGTATCGGCGGATATGGGCCATAGCGTCGTAAGTACGACTTTGAACCTTTATTCCCATATGTTCCAGGAGGCGAGAGCCCGCAACTGCGATGCGATAACCAACGCCTTGAAGTTCGCACATCAGCAGCCGACTGAGTGCGTGAAATATGACGTGCAGGAGCGCGGCTCGGACAAGCAGTTCGGAGCATAAAAAATACCGCAGAGCGAAAAGCTCTGCGGACAACTGCGGAAATAGTTAAAAGTGGCAATAAGTGGTTGATAAGTGGTCACGGGCAGTTAGTTAAAATAATAAAAAACTGCAAACGGCTAATTAAAGCCATTTGCAGTAAACCAATAATGGTGACCCGTACGGGAATTGAACCCATGATTCCGCCGTGAAAGGGCGATGTCTTAACCT
>LVAK01000201.1 GCA_001604035.1 Clostridiales bacterium Firm_05 | reverse complement strand
ATAGCCAAACAGGATCTTAAAAAGAACATCTTATTCTGCTACTCAACAAGGACAAAAAACTGCTCAGTGAGGAATAAAGCCATGAATATTCTTATGATAAATTTACCTTTCGCAGGACATACAAATCCAACTTTACCATTGACAGCAGAACTCGTAAAACGTGGACATCATGTGACATACATGCAGAATATCATGGAACTGCGTGAGAAATATGACCTTCACATGATTGCAGAACGCTTCGTCAATGAGGAAATGTGCTGTAACTGAATACTAACCGAAAGCTCTCGGAAATGCCCTGTAAGCGTTTCTGAGGGCTTTTCCTTTCGGCAGATAGTTTTCCCCATAACCGTCACAGACGGCTCTGAGGCGCTTTACCGTTCGCCAGAGAGCCTATCATCATTCGAGGTCATTCCGCTTTCTTTTCTTCTGCTGATCCCGACTCTGCTCCTGTCGCAGATATTCCTCTATCGTTCTCGTAGCTTCGGACAGCTCACGGGACTTCTTATCCGCCTGATTGTATTCCGTATTTTTCTTCGACAGCTTTTTCTGCAAAGATGCGATATGCTTTTCAAGATTTTCGACTTTCGGAATATTGCCTGACGGGTAAAGCTCCAAAACCTGTTTGCAGGTTTCGTGATATTCGGCAATATCGCCGCCGTGTTCCTTGCGGTACTTCTTTTCCTCCCGACCGCTGAGTGCTTTCAGTTCCTCTCCGATATGCTTGACCTTGCGATATTTTTTCAGCACTTTGAGTTTTTCTTGCAAATCTTTGATCTGTGCGTTCAGGTCATTCAGCTCACCGACAAGATGCGCCCTTTCAATAAATGCCGCCATCGCAGCACCACGAACCTGATTCGGCTCAACGCCGTATGCGGTAATAATATTTTTTGCGATGCTTGCCACCTTCATATTGCCACGGTCGATAGCATCACGGACAAACTTGTTCTCCTCAGCTTTCGGAGTGATTTGTCTGACTTTGATTCTCGGAACAAACATCATACCGCCCATATACTGTGCGATACGCCCTTTGATCTGCTCGGTTTCATAATACCACCCCAGCGTCCGGCTACGGGTGAACTTAGCTCTCGGATTACGTTCACGCTGTTCGGCAAGCATAAATTTCAGGTCGATCTTATGGTCGGGATTGTACTCATAAAGTATGCCGAAATCTGCGCACTTGGCAAGGAAGTCCTCAAAGTTTTCGCTGACCTTGATAGCCTGATCTATCGCATATTTCAGCTTTGCTTTCCACGATAATCCCTGACGGCTCATATCCCACTCCCAATGGTTCTTGCCCTTGCCCATTTCGGGGTGTTCGATAACAGATAAGTAATGCTGACGGCATATCTCGTCCGTGATGTTCATGAGCTTCTGAAATGACCTGTCCTGCTTGGTAGTCCTGCGGTTTTCGTGCGTTTCAAAAGTCCTGCCGTCGATGCAATTCGTATTGTTGAAAACGCAATGGAGATGCGTGTGGTTCTTGTCTATGTGGCAGGTCATGAAATACTGATATTCGCCTTTCAGAAATTGCTCACATATCTCCTGACCGAGCTGCAATGCTCTCTCAGGAGTAATTCCCCCAGGTTTGAAACTGACGATAAAGTGCTGGGCGAGAACGGAGCTTTTGCCCGTCCCGTGTTTCCGAATCTCGGCAAAATCATGACTTGCCTGCAACGGATCAGAGCTGCACCCTTGCGTGAAGATCAGTCTGCCGTTATCCGTCTTTTCAGGATTTGCGATGTAGTTCAGTGCTGCAAGGTCATCAGCAGAGATTGAAAAAATCTTAGTGGTTGCCAGAGCTTCTCCACCTCCTCCCTCAATACAGAAATATCTTCGGGGTAGACTTTTCCGCCGCTGTTGGCTCTGACTGCAACCTGATTGAAGTTGTTGGAGATACTTCTCGCAAGTTTCAGCAGCTCATTCATCTTGTCATCGTTGAAAATCACGATGTAGCCTGTGAAGATCATGTGCCGGAAGAAATCGCTCCGTGACTTCATACCGCTTGCCGTGAACTTGCGGTTGAACGCTTCGTATTCTTCGTCACTGAGCCTGACCTGAATACTGTGTGTTCTCTTAGTTTTGTTGCTCATGTTTTCTGTTTTCCTTTCTATTTCTAATTGCGGGGTTGTAGGGGCGGCAGCCCTCTGCCAAGCGGTGCATTGGTGTACTCAAATCTGTGATTTGTAGTGCAGCTATGCCGAGCTTGCGATTTGTGTTAGCCCCTGTGGGGCTATTTTGCATTTGAGCCTGTCGGCTCAGATGGTTTCCGCACTTCCATGTGTGGAATTGGAGCGTCAGCGACTATATTTCTCTGTGCCTGATCGCTCCGCCGCTGTCCCTATGATAAATATACTGGATAAATCTCAAAAAGTCAATGAATCGAAATTCGGGTATTCGTCAAAATGACAGTTGCGGGTTTCTATGCTCTCAGGGTATTGTAACCCCCTCATAACTGCACGTTTCTGAAAATTCGGTTGCTCCGATTTCGGGTAGTGTTGAGAAAAGTTTGTCTGGTATGCGAATAGATTTTTTATAGGATCGCGCGCTATAATTGGAGTGTGAACAGGAGAAATCAGAGCTTCGGCTCATGGAATATGTGAAAAAATAAAAACGAAGGTGAGGTGGTTCCCATAGCACTCTATTCTGAAAAGATTGCTGACAATGATCGTAAGATCGAACAGCTCTCCAAGAACATCAAGCGTGATACGGAAAAGCGTAAGAAGCTCATGGAGGAAAATGCCCGACTGAGCTATCAGGCGATCTGTGAGCAGTACAACTGCACGGGACAGGACTTGCTCGATATTCTCAGCAGAGAACATCAGCAGGCGGAGATGCTCCAGACAAGCGGTCTGAGCGATGCAGATATTGCAGAGCTTGCAGGCAGCGGTCGCTCGTCTGAGGACAGCGATGACATTGCGTTCTACGATAAGCAGGACGGCGATGAGACTTAAAATGCCTGAACGGTCACAAGGCATTTTCCCCGTAACCGACGGGACGATTTTTATGGATACAGACAGCAGGAAGTGCGAAAATGGAACGAGCTGTCGGAAAGGATAGTGTAGAACGAATAATAACTCAACTGTCGCAGAGAGAGAAAAGGCAGATAAGGTTATTACAACTGCAAAGGGTACGAAGGTCTTTATTTCGTATCCGACTGATGTCTCCGATGTGGTAAGACAGGAAAAGATCAACCACATTTACGACATTCTCACTCAGCACAAATCGGAATAATTTGCAAAAACCTATTGCAATGACAGCCGATTTGCGCTATGATTATAGTATAGCAAGATCGGCTGTCGATTGCATAAATCGGAGGTCGATAAACATGAAAAAGAAGGTAACAAACAACGGCGGAGTAACTGCGATCTATGTCCGCCGTTCCGTAGCGGACAGGGATAACAATTCGCTGTCCATCGAATCGCAGAAGGAGGATTGCATCAGATATGTAGGCGAAGATTGTGTGTATCGCCTGTATTGTGATAACGGATTTTCGGGAAAAGACACAGAACACCGTCCTGCATTTCAGCAGATGATGAGTGATGCCCGTGAAGGTCTTATCAGTCGTATCGTTGTAAAAAAGTATGACCGCTTTAGCCGTAATCTGCGTGATTATCTGAATGTTTCTGAGGAACTGGACAAGCTCGGTGTGACGGTTTACTCGCTCTCAGAGCCGTTCAATACCGAGACTAAAGAAGGGCGTATGATGCGAAACAATCTGCTGAACTTTGCGGAGTTTGAGCGTGAGACGATTGCAGGCAGAGTAGCAGATGCGTATGATACCAGAGGGCGTGAAACGGGTTTCTATCAGGGCGGTACAATGAGCTT
>LVAK01000022.1 GCA_001604035.1 Clostridiales bacterium Firm_05 | reverse complement strand
CCCTGAACAGCGGGAGAGCTATTCTCCGCCAAGGCCTTACGCACCTTTCTGAGTGAGGTCAGATTTCTGCCGGAGCTGAATCTGCCGTTTGTGCTCTGAGTTTCCGGAGCTGTTTCGATCACCGGATCGCCGTTTTCGTCATAGGCCTGCCGCCAGAGCTCTACGTTAACGGAAGTCGTTCCTCCCGCATCATGGTTGAGCCACAGCTTATTGACCTTGAGCTGTCCGGTATCGATAGTATTTGTAATGCTGTAATTTCTGACCTCGAGCTCGTCATCATCACCCTCCTGAGTGATCTGGAGCTCTCCGTAGGAAACGAGCCAGCCATCCGGAACGTTCTCACGTATCTGGTAAGTCTTGCTTGCCGGAAGGTCAGTCCATTCAGCAGTCCAGTCATCCGCTGCGGTAACTGTCTTTGATCCAATGGTCACAGGAGTTCCGCCGCTGCTGTTAAGCTGTTCAAGTATGAGAGTTATTGAATCAGGGATATCAACGCCTGTTCCACTGTCGTCCCAGTTCTTGACAGCCTTGACTTTTATGCGTTCTCCCTCGACGAAGTTATCTACTGTAATGATATCCTCGCTGCCGGGAGGCTGTCCCTCATTGCTGTATTCAGGATCATAGTCTTCGACCAGATAGCCTGTGCCGTCTGTTTCTTCAACGTAGTAGAGATATCCTTCCTCCAGGCCGCTGAGAGAAACTGTCCAGCGATCGTCTTTGCCTATTGTTATTGTACCGTCACTGTTCAGGCCTTCAACGTCTGTAACTCCGGTCACAAGGTCATCATCTGTAAGACCGTACTTAGTTCTGATATCAGTTGCTTCCGCATTAGCTATCTGTTCCAGATTTGCAGCCTTGCGGTACAGTCTGAGAGTTACGTCACCGTAATTTGCATTGGTTATCAGCGGATTGTCTGCCTGAGTTTTATCACGCCACTGCTTCTTTACAATAAGTACACCAGGCTGCTTGTTTGTAACATCCAGGTCACGGACTGCTGTATATGAGCTGTTTCCGTCAATAGTATATATTGCCTGGTAGCTGTCCTTGGTGCTGTCGGACTGCTCCTCCACCACGAAGTATTGCAGCTTGCTCATATCCGCTCCGCCTCTGAAAGGAAGCGAATTCCATTCCCACTGCCATGGCTCTGACTCTGTACCGTCCAGGACTACCGGATTCGGCACGGTATTGACCATTGTAACACCGCTGTAGGTCTTGCCTCTGGATATGAAGTTCTCAATGAATGCCTGATCTACTGTCTGCTTACCAGCGAACTGATAAAGCGTGAAAGTAACAGCGTCGTCTGTTCCGTGAGCGTCATTTCCGTCCGCCCATGTCTTTGAAAGGTTTACATCAACGCTTGTCGGATTAGTGTTCTTATTTATAAGGTACATAACACCGACATTTCCATTGAATGAATAAACATCGCTGACTATGTAATCTTCAAGCTCAGTCGTCTCTTCGATCCTGAATCTTACGTAATCCATTCCCTCGCCGGTTATAAGGTGCTGAGGTATCTCAACTTCCCAATTAGGAGCTGTGAGCCTCTGTCTTCCCTCAGGTAAGATGATCTTCACCTCAGTTCCGTCGCTCTTTATACCATAGAGGTTGAAATCGATGAATGATACCGGAGGATCTGTGATAACGCTGCCGTTCTTGTCCTCCCACTGCTTTCTGACAACCAGCTTGCTGGAGTTAACTATTCCGATAACGCCGCTGCTGTTGATTGCATCGTCTGTATAAGACGGCTTATAGTCTGCTCCATCTTCTCCGGGAACATACCATGTATTGCCTATCTTATAAGCGACCTCCTCGACGAAATAGTAATACGGCTGCTGAGTGTTAATGTCACTGTTCGGGAGATCCTCCCATATAACGTCCTTTGTCCAGGCATCTGCCTTCTGAAGGATATATACCTCAATGCCGCTGCCGCCTATTCCTTCGGTAAAGTTTTCAACATAATTCACACGATTTGCCGGTGATATTATGTATTCTCCCTGATTTTCTACAGGTACAGCATCTGCTCTGTCCTTATTAGGTGATCTGAGAAGTCTCACTGCCACCTGAACGTCATTTGCAGCTGAATCCGGATCCTGTGCCCAGGTCTTGCTTGCACCGATATCGATCTTCCTAACATTAGGAATGATAAGTTCGGCATCTCCGTTCTGTATCGACTTTACTTCAATACTATTGTCAAGACCGGCAGCTGCCGCAAGAGCAGTCTTTGTACTATCTTCTGTATCATATACAAAGTAGTATGTATTGTCTTCATTTCCGACAACTCTCTTATCCGGAGGATTCTGCTCATAGGGGACTTTCGGATATTTGTATCCATCATGGTTATCAGGTGCCTTGACCTCGATCAGTTTGTAAAGGGTATTTTTAGCTACATCTACCTCAAAGCTTCCGGAAAGGACCATATTTGCAGAAGCATCCGGGATAAGTCCATCTGTTTCTGTAAGTCCCTGTACAAATGAAGCCTCATGAAGTGTTTCATCGTAGTATGAATATCCGTTCGCAAGCTCATGCAGCTTGAATGTGAAATCATCTGCATATATCCACTGCCCAAGGTCTTCATCGAACTTAGCCAGCTTGAATTCTGCATTCAGGTCTTTCAGCGATCTGTTTCCGAGATCTATCTTTGTGACCTTGAAATTCTCGCCAACGTGAGTCTGTGCGCCGGATTTTGATACCATGTACTCTGTTTCCTGAGATTCATCGGACTTGTCTCCGCCGGAGGTATGGACTGTTGCCTGATTGTAAAGCGATATGCTTGAATCATTGGGTATATCCGATCCGTCCGGATTCTTGATAACGTAATCGTACATTATCTCGTAATGTCCGCCGTCAGGAAGAGTGAACTTTGTGATGTAGTCTGTAGTTTCTGTTCTGGATTTCAGTACTGCGCTTACTACTGTTGCAGCTCTTTCAGCATTAGTATGACTATCATCAACATACTGATTTTTAACTCTTAATTCTCCAATTCGTTGCTTTGCTGGAAAATCCTGAGTAAATTTCAGCAGTACATCAACGTGTCCTGAGCTGTCAAAAGTATCACTGAGAAGAGTAGCATTGATTCCTGCCGGAACATTTACGGCATTGCCGTAAGTAGCATTATCAAGGCTTGCTTCAGCTCCGGGAGTACCAGGAACTCTGATGACTACCTCAAGTCCCTTAGGAACATCATAGCCAACAGGCTCTATAACTGTACCATAACCTATAGATAAATTAGCATTTGTAAATTTGGAGGAATAATCCTCTTCTTTTTCCATTACTCCATTCGGATCCTTAGTCACTGAATATGAATACTGATCCGCATCAACTCTTGAACGTCTGCCGTCAACGTCATAGTAGTATACGCTGACATTTTCAAGTGAAGGTTCAAGCTGTATAGCCCTGCCCACCTGCTCCTCGCCGCCGTTAGGCGTATACTTGAGGATACGGAAGATATCGGTAACGCTTACTGTATCTCCGGCTGACAGGTACTTGCTGTCCTTATTAACATCAAGGGTATAATGTGCGATACCGTTCTGCATTATTGCCTTGCCGCTGGAAGTAGTTCCGGAAGAAGATCTGTTGATCTTATCGATAGTTCCTAAATCATCGCCTCCGGAAATGTTCATATCTACCTGATGCGGGGTGTTCTCATTTTCTTCCTTGATATAGTTTGAAATAATGAACCTTCCGTTCTGTTCAACTGCATCATCAACTACCGATTTCGGGGTAGCTGTATAATATGAGAATCTTGCAACACGCTTCTTTGCGTTGAAGGTCGCACTGGTCATAGAATCTGAATATTCAAAAGAAATAGTATCATTATATCTGCTTACTGCATTATTCCATTCATTCTCTGTAATTGTTCCGTCCTCTATCTTCTGCAATATATCCTCAGATAAAACGTATGCAAAATATGGATTGTTATCCTGTGCATTATCATAAAATGTCACGGCATATTCATTATAGTCATTATAGAATACAGAACCATCTGTCAGAGTATCTGTAAATGAATAATCCTGCAATGCATCTTGAATATTCTTGTTCTGGTTGGTCAGAAGATCAACTCGCCATTTGAATAAATAACACTCGACCTCTTCACCGTTTATGTTCACCATTTTTGTGGAAACACTACTCAGCTCTTCTGACGAGAGAGTGTTTTCAACAAGCGGATCATCATTTGTTGAAATAAGTGTAGGAACCTGGTATTTATCTTGTCCAGGCTGCATCTCATTTGGAGAGTAATTAGCCGCCTTCTTGGTATAAGGAGCGTTTTCGGTATTGGTAACATTGATAGTAGAATTTGTTGATACAAATTCCTTATCGTAAGATACTGAATATCCGGTAACTTCATTCTCCTCGACCTTGTATATGACGTCTCTCTCCATTGAATCAACAACGTACTTTGTAGGAAGGTTTTCCCAGTATGTTGTAAGATCCGCATTCAGATCATTAGAATTTAAAGTGAGAGTCTTTTTTGCGTCAATGTTGTATCCTGTGAGCTGATCTGCCTTTACCCATGTTGCGCCGCCGTTATAGGAAGCCATGAGCGTAAAGACTATAGAAGCCGGCTTTGCAGTTCCTCTTGTAGAAACCCAATGCTTGACTGCATCTACCCTGATCTTCTTAGGTGTATTTGCAACAACTGATTCGCCGCTGCTGTTGATACCATTAGCATCAGGTCTTGTGTAGAAGTCCTCGCTGTCTTCCACAGCAACAACAGCATCATTAGTCTTTGTTGCGCTTACTTCTTCTGCACGGTAATAGATATTATATCCATCATTGTCTGTTCTCGGAAGATCTGTCCAGGCATCCTCAAGCTGCCAGCCGCCGGCTGCTGTTATGGTCTTGATCTCTGCACCGGGAACTTCTTCCCATGTACCATTTGCTCCGACCTTCTGCATCAGCTTCATGGTTATGCTCTTGTAACCTGATTCGTTTGAACCGTCTTCCCAGTTCTTTCTGATGGAGACATTCATTTTCTTCCAGGTATTCGTTACACTGAACACCTTAAGAGAATCGCCCTGTGTGTCCTCGGTTATCTCGATCTCATAGTCATTGTAGTATACGGAATTGTCGCTGAATATTGCAGCTTCGTCACCGCTGTTGGTTCTCTTTCCTATGTAGATCTCTCTCAGACCGTAGTGATAAGGATCTCCGTTTTCATCCTTGACCTGCATCCAAGTCCAGTTGATCACATCGGATTCACCGGCGGAATTTTTAAGAGCATACTTATCAGAGAACTTGTATGTATCCGTATACTTCTCTTCCTCTGAAAGCGTATTGTACTGATCATCTGTCCACTGGTACAATCTGTAACCTACACGATCCGGGCGGGAATCACCATAAACACCGTTCCAGTTCTTGTTTACACGTATCGTTATCATGTTTGACTTATTGATAACATTGACATTACGTGCATCGGTACTGCCTGTACTCATCAGAGAAGGCGGTTCAGTGTTATTGCTGTCAGGATAGTTGTAGTAAACATCATATCCTGTATCTTTGATGTTTTCTCCCGTTACTGGATCTGTATCCTCTACACCTACCTGTGTTGTACTTCTCTTGAGTGCGAGCAGATCAGTTTCAACAACACGATATCTTATATTATCAGCAGCCTCAAGTTCACGCCAAGTGTAGCTTATATTGCTGCTGCCTTCATCAGCTGAATCCTGCGGCTTATAAAGTCCGGTACCGTCATTGACCATTTTCACGGTCTCGATCGTTGTCCATTCTCCATTGTCCACGCTCTTTTGCAGTGCAAATATCAGATTCGGACGGTATCTTTCGTTTCCGTTATCATCCATCCACTGCTTGCTGAAAGAAATATTGGTCTTCTTCCATGTATTTGTTATATTTGCTTTGTGCGACCAATCGGAAGCCTGTATACTATTATTATTATAGGATACATCAAATTCCTGCTGATCCGGAGTCTCCTGGATCTCAACTACCTTATAATAATAGTTGTGTCCCTGTCCGTCATTCTTTGGAAGATCCGGCCACTTCAATACATCTGCACTGTTTGCATAATCTTCCTTGTTGAGTATCTTTTCAGTGCCGGCAACATCTTCCCATGATGAATCATCATTAGGATCTATTGTCCTCATGACCTTGAACTTGACGTATTCAGGCTTATCTTCATCTGAATCCACACGAGCCCAGTTCTTTTCAGCGGAAACTGTCATATTATTATAGACATTTGTTATTGTATTTCCGCTTTGTTGTGCTGTATAATTAGCCTGAACACTTTTTTCAATTACACGGTACTGTATCTCGTTATGGTTTTCGTCATATTTAGGAAGGGACGGCCATGTCACTGAAGAATAGTTTCCGGTTCCGGCATTCTTTGAGTCAACATCGACCCAGTTTCCGTTCACATATTTCTGAAGTGTCAGGATAGCATCCTGGCGGTTAGCCTCAAGGCCTTCGTCATCTCTCCACTGCTTGATACCGGTAACGCTGGTTCCCTCCCAGGTATTTCTGATATTGAAATACGGATTTGAGGAAGCCTTTGCGCCGCCCTCATTGCCTGAGATAAACTCCTTATTGTAAAGGTCGTCAACACCGGAAGGTGTTACAACTTCCTCTTCTACCTTATAATATATAGGAGTTCTTGTCTGAGTGCTGTTGTTATACTCGTAAGCGGGGAGATCAGTGAAGTTCACCTGCTGATCGTAGCCGCCGTTCATCTCGATAATGTAATCCTGGCCGTTCTTCTGGTAACGAGCCCAGTCGCCATTTCCTACCTTATAATAAAGTATCATACGTGATACAGTATCATTTCGGTAAGGATCCTGATAATTGTCCCAGTTCTTGTTTACTGTAACATTTGAGCTTCCTGCAAGATCAGGAACGTTTACTGTTACTGTTTCAGATTCATCATCATTGACTTTATAAGTGTTGCCTACTGTACCTCCGGTAGTTGCTGTACGTCCTGCCACCTCGCCTACAGGAACACTATAGGTAAGGTCTATCTTCCTTATAGGAGTCTGGCTGCCGCTTACAGTAAGCGTATCTCCCGAAACGCTGAGCCACTGGGATATATTATTCGTACTGTCATTCTTTATAGTGATATAGCTGTTATCAGACTTTGACTGTGCTGTTATGCTCTTCCATACGAAGCCTTCAGCTGTAAAAGCTGAGTCTTTAATAGTATATCCGTTTACGATCTCATTAGAGTCGTATGCTGTTTCTATGGATATTGTCCAGTCGATATACTCTGTAACAGTTCCGTCAGCATCTTCCTCTATACGGTACTGACCGGACTTATTGGAAGTATGCTGAGCCTTCTTGTTATAGTCAACAGTAACATCCTT
>LVAK01000200.1 GCA_001604035.1 Clostridiales bacterium Firm_05 | reverse complement strand
TTGTTTGTGGCAGTAGCGATACCGGACATATGCTGGAGTATGTTCAGAGCAGTTCTTTCGCCCTTGAGTAGGGTGAGAGTGCTTCCCTCAAGCTCGGCGATGATGTCACCCTTTTGTACCTTTGTACCATCCTTGAGAAGGATCCTGAAGTCCACATTGCCGCCGGCAAGCTCAAATACACGCTTTGCCACATCAATGCCGCAGACAACTCCGGTATCCTTGGCAACGTAGTATGCGGAGCTGCGGTGATCCTCCGGGATAAGATTATCGGCAGCAGCGTCAATGTAGTTTATATCCTCCATGAGGGCAGTGGTTATGATATTATCGATATAGCATTGAAGAAGTTTCATTGATATCGTTCCTTTCAGTTTTTATATACCGAGTCTATACAGAGGAATTCTTCCAGTGTAAGGCCGGAATTGTATACCTCCTTGGCAAGATCCTTTCCGAGGTAGCGGACGTGCCATGACTCATATTTATATCCGGTTATGCTCTGTTTTCCCTGAGGATAGCGGATGATGAATCCGTATTTCCAGCAGTTTGCGGCTAACCATTTAGCTTCCGGAGTATTATTGAACGCATCGGAGGCATTATTTATATCCATAGCCAGACCGGTCTGATGTTCGGAATGTCCAGGTCTTGCCGAGAATGTATCTGCGGCAGCTTTTCCACGGCTGTTCACATATCCGTTATAGAGCTGGCTCTGGTAGCTGTATGAGCGGAATCCGGAGCATATTGTCAGCGTATAGCCGGCCTTTGCTGCATCGGCCTTCATGCTGTTGAAGGCGGACTGTGCTTCAGAGGTTATAGCGCCAGGATTGTATGTAGAGGGCAGGGCATAGGTCTTGTTTGCGATGAGTATGCCGTTTACGTAGGTTATACCGTTCTTGACCTGTATATCCTGCTTGGTGAAGCGCTCAACAGTACCGTCATCCCAGGTCAGGGAGAAGTGCATAGAGTCGATCTTCTTATAGGTAGCCTTCTTGGGCTTGCGGTCGGTACCCATATAGAAGGTGTAATTGTTTCCGCTGAATGAATACTCAAATCCGAGACCGGAGCCGTTCTGGCCGGTAAAGCTTCCGCTGATGCCCTTGAAGTTGAAGGTGCGTTTTCCGTATCCGCCGGAGGTGATATACTTTCCGGAGAGCAGACTGCCGTAGTTTATAGCAGCGTTTCCGTAGTAATGCAGCTCCTCAACGTAGCCCTTATCCCAGCGGAGCAGCAGCTTGTCGCTGTCTATCCATGAAAACAGAGCGTGATTTGCATCACCGCATACATTCTTGTCGAAATTCAGATTAGTTTCCGATACCGTACATTTGTAGGAGGTCACAGCGCCAGAGCTTTCCTCGGTAACGGTGCCCTTCTCAAAGTTATAGTAGCGTTTGCCCTTGGTGCCTGAGGCTATCCATGTACCCTGCGGCATTTTATTGATATGCTCATTGAAATTTTCCTTGAGCATTGTGATATCGAAGGCGTCCACACGGCCGTCTCCGTCAACATCAGCGTAGGTGAGCTGATCTGCCGTAAGGTCGTTCTTTCCGAGGACGTAGCCCTGTATGAGCCTGAGATCGCCGTAGCCTATGATATTATCGCCGTTGACATCACCGTGGATCGAATTCCTTGCCGATGAGGGCATTGAACTGAAACAGCAGGAGATGAGCGCAGCGGCAATCAGCTTAGATAGAAATGCTTTTTTGTTTTTCATGATTATCACCCTTTATATGTATAGTTATATCTGAGGTTACATCATTCCTTCTATAACATGACGCAGGGTATGATAAGTCTGATTACTGCATTACTTCGCCAAGAATGATGTATGCAACAGTTACGATGGATTTAGCCAGCACGTAATCGGCATCAACGAGATATCCTCCGTTGAGAAGATCGTCACGCATTTCCTTTACACGCTTGAATCCCTCTGCGGCAGCCTTCTTGTCAGGGATAACGAAGTGGCTTCTCTGCATGATACGTCTTGTTTCGGTGCGATAGCCCTTGGGAATGCGGCTGCTGCCGATATGAGCAGAGAATTCAGCTTCTTCAAATCCCTCCGGAACGGAGCTGAGTCTGGAAGCTATGCAGTTTGCTGCATGGCGTGAAAAGACAAGTGCTTCAAGCAGGGAATTGCTGGCGAGGCGGTTGCTGCCGTGAACGCCGGTGTGCGAACACTCTCCGCAGGCAAAAAGATTGCGGAGACTGGTCTCTGAGTTCTTGTCAACATCGATACCTCCCATGAGGTAGTGCTGACAGGGATAAATCGGAACAGGCTCTTTTGTCAGGTCATAGCCCTGTTCCATAAGGTT
>LVAK01000199.1 GCA_001604035.1 Clostridiales bacterium Firm_05 | reverse complement strand
CTCACGGGAGGAGATATTGCAGAATGCCTCAAAGTCGTTATCCTTCCTGAGCGCCCTGCATATCTCATCCAGCATATGTACAGGCTTCATGCTTTCGATAGAATCCGAGCCGCATATTATCTGGTTCGCAGTATCCTCCGGTTTTTCATATCCGGCAGATCTGAGGGAATGTTTCAGCAGACCGGTGAAAATGAATGAGTACATATCGTTCACCAGTGTAAGATCCCAGCAGCCTGCCAGCGTATCTTTAAGTTCGGTGTATATGTCAAACAGTCCGGCGGGAGAATCAGTCTGACGGATACGGTCACTGAAAAGCGGATATATCCCATCAAATTTACGGTTCAGCTTCTTCATGTTCCTCTCGTTGGAGGCCATGAGCTGGACGAATGAGCGCATAACTCTCAGCTTTGTCATACGGCTTGGAGCAGCAGATGAGCGTGTGACGCTCTTATCGGAGACACCCAGCATTTCCTGCCATACAGGGATGATCTTTTTGCTGAATGGAAGCATTGTGATGACATCATACCAACTGCTTATGCGGTAGTATATCCTGCCGTTTGCAGAGTCTGTCATGTTTGAAAGAACTTCGTCCAGCCGTTCTGCTGTACCGTCATTGTGTGTGATACGGCGGACACAGCTGCTGAAAACAAGATGATAGACGTTCTTGACAAAGCTTATCGTCATAGGTGACGAGATACCGGGATAGCTTTCGGAGATATTGCTGCTGTCGAGAATGATATGGCCGTCAGGGTGAAGTGTTGTGATAGGTCTTGCCTGAAGAATGAATATCTCGCCGTTTTTGACCGCATACTCGATATCACATTCACAGCCATACAGCTCACGGATCTCATCTGCGTATCTGAGCAGTTCTGCTATCATGCTGCTGTCCGGCTTCGGTGCGTCCTCACGCTGCTCACAATAGAAGCTGTTTCCGGAGCGGTCACAGTAATATGTATTTACAGGCACCTTGTCCTCTACCACGTTATCACCGGTACCGGCACCGATCGTGATGACAGTTTCGCTGAGGATACCCTGAGGATTAGCGGTAAATATGATGCCGGAGCAGTCAGCGTCCACCATTTTCTGGATTATGACATTGACACGGAACGCCTCACGGCTGATACCGCTTATACGAAGGTATTCTGCAATGCTTTCTGTTTCGGCAGAGCGGCGGCACTGCTCTATCCTGTCCCAGAGCTGATCCTCGGTGACGAATAGGAAGGTCTCAAGCTGTCCGGCAAAGGAGAAGGAGCTGCCGTCCTCTGCGGATGCAGAGGAACGAACAGAAAACAGAGTTCCTTTCCGGAAGGAGCTTCTTGCATAGGAGAGCAGCTCTTCCTTCTGTGTTTCAGGTAAAGCGCAGAACAGATCCGGTACATTCAGACCGTGCTGTTTCATCTGGAAAAGCCGCTCAGTCTTTGAGCCGGTACAGTACCCTTTATAGTTTTCAGCGGTCACGATCATTTTTTCTCACCTCGCAAATGCGATATATCCTCCGACGGTCAGGAGCATGATAGTCTCCTGGATGTATGTATAGCGCTCAACCTTCTCAACAAGCCTGAACTTGTGAGGGTCACGCATATATTCAATGAATTTCCAGGTCATCCAGCTCACATTGATGAAAAGTGCAAGGACGGATAGCCAGCTCAGACGGTATACCAGCAGGAAATTTGTTATGATGTCAGCTATTGTAAGTATCAGGACGAAGCGTGTTGCCCTGCGGTAGCCGAACAATTTGGAGTAGGTCACATATTCGGTCTCATCCTCGGGAGCCTTGATCTTGCGGGAGATCTCCCATATGAGGGCAGGGAAGTAAAGCGTGAATGCGGCAAGAACAGTAGTGAGAGTGAA
>LVAK01000198.1 GCA_001604035.1 Clostridiales bacterium Firm_05 | reverse complement strand
TCATATCAGCAGCCTAAGCCGAAAAGCTTACAGAGCAGCTTAAAGATGTTATTGCAGCACATGATCTATACCTCCTGTGTGAATTATCCCTCTTGGGATAATTCTATTATAGCAGAGATTATTCGTTAAATCAATGTAAAATATCTGGTAAAATAATTGCCAATCAATTCAGGACTGCATTGCCTATTGCCAGGTACGAAGCGAAAATGCTCCATGCAAGATATGGCAGGTTGATATATGCTGCCAGCGGACGTGTGCGGAAAAATGTCCATACCATGACCGCAACCAGTACGGCAAGTATCACAGCAACAACAGCCGCAAGTCCAAGGAGCTCAAAACGGAAGAAGATTATGCTCCATGAGAAATTCACTGCAAGCTGCAATACATAAACACGCAGGGAAAATGTTCTTATCCCGCTGTCCTCTGAGACGTAGACCAGATATGCTCCTATACCCATGAGTGCGTAGAGTACAGCCCAGACTACAGGGAAAACCACAGCAGGCGGTGACAGCGGCGGTTTGTTGAGCTGACTGAAAACTTCCCTGTACTGACCGGAGAGCAGTGCGGATATGGTACCTACCAGCTCGGCAGTCACGATAAATATTATGAGATCTGTCCATTTGATTTTTTTCATAGCTATACCTCGATTCGATTGATGATATAGTCTATGGCGAAAAACATCGGATTATGCAAAAAAAGAGCAGTTCCATATTGAACTGCTCACTGTTTTTCATATACCGTGCTTAGCGAGGAAAGCTTTATATATCTTTGCCATTTTATCGGGTATCTTTGAATACATCATATGTCCCTCATCAAGGAGATGCAGCTCTGCGTCCTTGCATTTCCCGGCATAATCCTTTGCAGCCTGCTGCCATGTGATCGCTTTTACAGGCGTTTTCATGTTGCTTACAATAAAACAAACAGGGCATGATAGAGAGCCGGTACTCTCAGCTTTTTCAGCGTTTTCCGCAGCAAGGATCGACTCTTCAAAAACTGCTTCGCTGGCAGCATTTCTGTAATATACTTCCTCATATTCTTTCTTTTCCTCGTCAGTCAGCTCGCTGCCGGTAAGAAGTCCCGAGGCATTTACAGTCTTGTTTCTCAGAAGCTTTGCAAGCAGACCACGTTTTGCGATCTTCTGCATGAGCTTTCTTGTCTGATCGACCATTGCCTTTTTCTTATTGTCAGGTATCTCACTTGCCTGAGCTTTCATCATGTTGGGCAGTCCCATATCGATGCTGAGTACAGCTTTAACTTCTTCCGGATAGGTATTTGCCCACCATATTGCCTCGAAGCCTGAATAGGAATGGGGAGCGAGGATATATGGCGGTTCTATGCCGAGAGCCTTCAGCGCAGCTCTGCTCTCCTCCACCATATTTTCAACTGTTCTTGGTGTACGTGCAGGACTGCTCAGGCCGTATCCGGCTTTTTCAATAACAGCTATCCTGTATTTGTCTGATATTCTGCGGTAAAGCGGCTTGTATTCAAGGGCAGGGCAGCCGACTCCCGAGCCGGCCATGAAAACTATAGTTGCAGTTCCGTCACCTTCTGTAAGGACGTTTAATTCTGTATCTCCGATCTTTGCCTTTGTTCCGTACTGTATCATATTATCACCTTTCTTAGTATATTTTCTGGTGGGATCGATAGGTTTATTTTATTTCAGGGGAGTAACGTTCCCGAACACTGCAAAGAATTTTATCGGGATGTGTTTGTCAATATGGCACTTGCCGAAGAACCATTTCTTGTATGTACAGGTCTTGATTATATCCTCAAAGAATGCGTGTACCTCAAGGCGCTGAAGAACGTCAACGTTCAGGCAGTCCTTCAATGAAGCAGGGGGTTCGTGGGTGATGATATAATCAACGGTATTGTTGTTTGCTTCCAGATTAGCAAGTCCCTCACGTATCTCATCATGGGAGGGCTGCTCACGCTCCCACCATTCGCTGTCATGGCGGAACTCAAAGTCCTGACTGTGGCCTCCGCCGAAGGCAAATATTTTTTTGCCCTCGATAGTATAGACCTGTCCACGCATAAGGTGAACGATATTACCGGCTATTATGCGGGCCTTTCCGCCGTTCCATTCGGTAACTGGATATTTTTCGAGGATATCGAAATTCTCGTGACAGCCGTCAACAAAGGCTATGGTATAATTCTTTGAGGCAAGCTTTTTTATAATGGACTGCTCTTTCCGTGAGCCGTCCCAGAAGAATCCGAAATCGCCGCAGATGATGAGAGTATCACCGCTGCGGAGCTTTTTCATTCCGGGCTCTTTGAATCTGCTTATATCTCCGTGTGTGTCTCCTGTAACGTAGATCAATTGAGTCTCCTCCGTAAATTTGATAGATATATTATACCACACTGCTGCCCTAAATGCAACAATATATGATATTGGAGAAAATTTCTTGAAAAATTTTGAAAAAGGGCTTTAAAAAAGCAAAAAAATGTGATATAATATTTCATGTGTGAATATGCGGAGCTGCCGCAATGTATAAAGGAGCGCTTATGAAAAGATTTTTCTCAATGATAGCAGCAATAATACTCCTGCTGCCGTTTGTATATATACCAGAAGCAAAAGCTGTTAATTTCCCGCTGAGTACTCAGCTCAAAAGTGAATCGGCGATCCTTGTGAATCTTGATGCAGATATAATACTGCACGAAAAGAATCCCGACACAAAGCAGATGCCGGGACCGCTTGTGAATATAATGACTGCTGTCATTGTTCTGGAGGAATGTCCCGACCTTAACAAGGAGCTCACTCTCGATCCTGAGGTGTATACTCCGGTGTACAATGAAATAAGTGAAAATGAATACAGTGACGATCTTCCGGACTGTGATCTCTGCGACGGTGATGTTCTCACTATCAACGATCTGCTCTACTGCATGATGCTCACATCCTCAGTGGAAGCTTCACAGACTCTGGCCTACCATGTAGGCGGCGACAGTGTTACCGCTTTTGTTGAGAAGATGAACAACAAGGCTGCCGAGCTGGGAATGGATTCAACTCACTTCACTAATCCTACAGGAATGTATGACGAGAATCAGTACACTACAGCCCGTGATATGGCTACTCTCACAAGGTATGCGCTTAGTGTTCCGCTTTTTGAGACAATAGCTACTACTTATAATTATACTCCTGTAGTTCCAAATCCCGAGCGTCACAAGCACATTGACGAGTGGGTATGGAGTCACAGCAATGTTATGATGGATCCTGACAGCACTCTGTATTATATGGGCGCAAAGGGTATCAAAACTGCAAATCTTATGGCAGCCGGCAGAAATATCATTGCGCTTGCCAGCAAGGACGGAAACAATTACCTTGCGGTTCTTCTCAAGGCTCCATTCAATGATTCTGATGGCAACATGACCTTCTATCATGTTGAAGATGCTGCTGCACTTTTTGACTGGGGCTTCGATCACTTCTCTTATCAGGTCATACTTGCGGATACTGCTGAGGTTGGAGAGCTTCCTGTATCGCTGGCTGAGGGAAATGATTACGTTCTTGCCCGTCCGAAGGAGGAGTTCACGCTGCTCTGGTATGACGAGATAGACACTTCCCTTATAAAGAAGGATAAGATAACCTGGTACGACAGTTCGCTTCGTGCTCCGGTAAAGAAGGGTGACCTTCTCGGCGAAGTAACTCTTGAGTATTCCGGCGAAGAGCTGGGCAAGGTGGAGCTGGTTGCTGTATCGGATGTTAACCGCTCCAAGTCAAAGTACAACCTTGAAGCTGCAAAACGCTTCCACAAGTCCAAGTGGTTCAAGAACGCATGGATGATCGCAATAATACTCTGTGTTATCTATATCCTGATCTGCATTTACTCATGGGTGCTCTTCAAGAGCAAGGCAAAGCCCCTGAAGCCCATATATGCAGTTCCGAAAATGGATAAGAAGAAAAAGAAGAAGCCAACTCAGAAAAAGGATAAATGACCGATCAAGGGTGTGATAATTGTATTATCACACCCTTGTTTTATATGATGCTTTTTTCGGGCGATCAGAGGGATACAGGCTTTTAATATATTATATAATCGCTGCTGCAATAGCCGATAGTGCCCTGATAATTGATAACGTACCAGCCGTTGACTGTGCCGTTTATTGTTACGGATGCACCATTGGGTATAGAGCCGATAATACTGGCTGTCGTGGAGGGATAGCTGCGGATATTGAGATTGCTGCCGTCTGTCATCACAATGCCGGTGACTATAGGGCCTGCAGGCACAAATGGTATCCCGAAGTAATCGCAGAGCGAACGCACGAGAATTGTTGCGATCTGATCGAGATTGTTCTTCAGCCATGCTTCATCTGCATAGTTATCGTGATATCCCAGCTCGCAGAGTACCGCAACTGCCTTTGTACGCAGGACTTCTCCCAGGGTATAGGTGGGGAGAGCACGTACTTTATCCGGTATCGGATAGACCATTTTCATATTGTTTGCGATGATATTTGCCAGCTTTTCACTGAGTTCACTTTTAGGTGCAAAATATATATCCACGCCCCGGAGCCTGCCTGCAAGATTTTCCGGAGCAGCATTTGAATGAAGGGCGAGATGTACGTCATAATTACCGGCGTTTGAATCCTGAATAGCGCCGTTCACATTTCTGTCAGGATCGTTTCTTACGAATTCTATACCGCATGAGCGGAGATATGGTTCGATCCTGTCAGCGAGGAGGTTCATGTACATCTCCTCGTTGCCGCTTGTGGCGTACTGGTTCCATTCCTGGGTAGAGGGGCTTAAAAAGACCTTAGGCATACTGACCATCCTTTCGATGAAATGAGAGTGTTCTCTCAGGATATAGTATGCTAAAGAAGAAAAAATGGTTAAAAACAACCTGGTTGTTTTTTATAAAGCACTTGACTTTTGCCATTTAAAGCGTTATAATATAGTAAACAACTATACCGGAGGAATGACATATGAAAATACTCGTTGTGGGACTTGGACTTATCGGCGGATCAATGTGCAAGGCCATGAAGAAATATACTTACCATACAGTTACAGGCTGCGACCGCAACCATGATATTGAAATGGCAGCAATGCGTGATGTTGCCATAGACAACGCATACGACGGAAAGCCTGAAGGCTATGATCTCATTATTATCGCCCTGTTCCCAGAGGCAGCGGAGAGATTTCTCCGTGAAAATGCCGGCAGTATCACAAAGGGTACCCTTATAACTGATGTATGCGGTATCAAGGGTGAGTTCTCTTATCGTATGAAGGAGATCGCTGAGCAGAACGGCCTGAGATACCTTGGTATTCATCCAATGGCAGGCAAGGAGTTCGGCGGTTACTACAACAGTACAGGAGAATTGTTCAGGAATGCAAACTTCATTGTTGCTTCCTTTGAGGACAGTCTGCCGGAGGATACAGAGATTTTGAAAAATCTGGCAAAGGAGATAGGTGCGGGAAAGATAGTGGACACAACTCCCGAGAATCACGATAAGATGATCGCCTATACCTCTCAGCTGGCGCATATCGTTTCCAGTGCCTATGTAAAGAGCCCTGAGCTTGGACTTGAGTGCGGATTCAGCGGCGGCAGCTTTCAGGATATGACCAGGATCGCTACTATGAATGAGAATATGTGGACAGATCTTTTCATGCAGAACCGCCAGTATTTGCAGTACGAGCTGGATCTTCTGATAGAAAATCTGGGTAAATACAGCGAAGCCCTCAGGAGCGGCGACGCACAGACAATGCGGTCACTGATCGCTGAGGGCAGAGAGCTCAAGGAGGACAACCTCCGTCACAGAGTCGGACAGCCTAACTGACAGGGAAATACTTTCTTTCAAATTCAGGTGTTCCGGAGCATATTTCCTTTGTATTGAGATAGCTCAGAGGGGAACTCTCCGGCAGAGAGAATCTTACGGCATAAGCACAGAGAGCCTGCTGAAAGACTCCATACCTCTTGTTGACAGATATATCACCGTATTTACCGTCACCGAGAAGAGGGGAGCCGATATGTGCAAGATGGGCTCGTATCTGATGAGTACGGCCGGTAAAAAGGGTCACTTCCACAAGGAAGAGGCCCTTGTTCTGTTTCAGCACCTTGTATCCGGTGCGTATCTCCTTGAAGCCTTCTTCGGAAGAGTCCGATATGCGGACTGTATTCCGGGCAGTATCCTTTTTGTGGTAAGCGATTATGATATCGCTTTCCTTCGGAAGGGGCGAAACGCAGATACAACGGTATATCTTGTGCAGCTCTCCGCTGCGTATGGCGGAATTGACCTCCCGGAGAGCGGTAGCATTCTTTGCAGCGGTTACAAGTCCGGCAGTGTTCCTGTCAAGCCGGCTGCATACCGCAGGGGAAAAAGAGCTTTCAGAGGATGGAACGTATTCCCCCTTTTCGTACAGGTACTTCTTTATCCTGTCGATGAGGGTATCCTTCACTTCGCCGTAGGAGGGATGAGTTTCTACTCCCGCAGGCTTGTTTGCAACAAGGATATTTTCATCCTCGTACACTATTTCAAGTTCATATGAGGCCTCTATGAAGCTGAGATCATGCTCACGGACAGCAGACAGCTCATCCTTGACGTAGACTCTTACCACATCGCCCTCGCTCAGCCGTGCTGACAGCTCACAGCGCTTGCCGTTCAATTTGATATCTTTTTTGCGGATAAGCTTGTACATCATGCTCTTGGGCATATCCGGCATGGCTTTCTGGATGAATTTATCTATCCTCTGACCACTGTCATTGTTATTTATCACAAATTCTTTCAAGTTTTTTTCACCTGTTTCTACGAAATACTATATGTATAATTGCCAAAAAGATGGTAATGAAATTAACATTATACACAAAATATATGTTTTTGCACTTGTTTTTTTTATTACCCTCTTGAATTATAACTTGTTTTATGATATAATTACGTTACAAAAGGGTTACACAAAGGTTAATGAAGAAATATCACCCTGAAGGATGGATAATGGGTAAGAAGAAAAATGGATATTAAAAGGAGAATGTGAGAAATGATATGTTCTAAAAGGCTGCTTTCCGCAGTATTATCTTGTGTGTTAGCAACAGCGGTATTTCCCACTGCATCACTGGTGACTGCCAATGCAGGTCAGATATCAGAGGATTCTGTCTCTGATATATATGATAGCACAAATAATGCGGAAAGTAAAGCATCAATATCAACAGCTGATGCTATTTCTGCTGATGAGCAGGATATGGCTTCCGAAGAGCCGTTCAATGTTTTCGATATCTACAACGCTCATCAGGAATTTGTTACCGTAAAGGAAACACCGCCTCCGCCGCCAAGTCTTTACGTGAAGAAAGAAGGCATTGACGTTTCCTATGCACAGGGCAAGATCGACTGGAAGGCAGTTAAGGAAAGCGGAGTTGATTATGCTATTATCAGAGCCGGCTACGGCTACGCAAAGAAGTATCCTAATCAGATAGATACTACCTTCAAGTACAATATCGAAAATGCTCAGGCAGTAGGCATGGATGTGGGCGTTTACTGGTACAGCTACGCTACTCCTTCCAATAAGGATGTTATTGCAGAATGTGAGAACGATCCGGAGTACAAAAAGCTTACTACCGATGACCAGAGAACAAGGTACAGAGCAAAGAAGGCCGCACAGAATGAGGCTGAGTCCTGCTATGAGGCTATCAAGAACTATAAGCTCCAGTACCCGGTATATTTCGATATAGAGGATGAGTCTCAGATGGGACTTCCTACACATATCATCTCTATCATGGTAGAGTCCTTCTGTTCAACACTCAAGGCAAAGGGCTATTATGTTGGTCTTTACAGCTATTCAAATCTGCTTATGACAAAGATCTACGACAATGTCCGTGAGAAGTATGATGTATGGGTAGCAAGCGTTGGCATCACTGAGTCAAAGCTGAAGCAGCAGTATACCGGCAGCTACGGTATGTGGCAGTACTCATGGACAGGTAAGGTAAAGGGTATATCCACCGATGTGGATATGGATCATTGCTATATGAATTATCCTTACATCGTTTCACCTGATACATATGTGAATTCTTCATCACCGCTCCCGTCATCTATGCCTGTAACTCAGACAACTGTAAAGCCGGCGAATACCGGTGTTGCCAAAGGAGTTGACGTATCTGAGTGGCAGGGAGAGATAGACTGGGCAAAGGTCAAGGCTTCGGGCGTGGATTTTGCAATTATACGTGCAGGCTACGGTATGTATGAGAACCAGAAGGATAAGTACTTCGAGCAGAACATAAAGGCTGCAAAGGCGGCTGGTATCGACTGCGGAGTATACTGGTACAGCTACGCTACAAATACCTCAGAGGCTAAGAAGGAAGCAGAGCTGTTCTATAATATCATAAAGAGCTATAAGTTCGAGTACCCGGCATACGTTGAAATGGGATGCCCAGGTATATCAGGTATGAACGCAGAGCAGATAAGCAATATAGCTGATGCATTCTGTTCATACATGGAAAGCAAGGGTTACTACATAGCCATAAAGAGCTATGCAAGCTTCCTCAGCAACAAGCTCCAGTCATCTATCTTCAAGAAATATGATGTCTGGGTTGCAAATCACGATGTTGAAAAGCCTCAGTATTCAGGTTCATACAGCCTCTGGCAGTATTCAGGCAGCGGACAGGTGAACGGAATATCAACTGCTGTCAATCTTAACTATGCGTACTATAGCTTCCCTTCAATTATGAAGAATAACCACCTTAACGGATATTGATAAGCATCATATGCATACCGGTCAATGATCGGTATGCATATTTTATGCGGACAGGCAGGTATTATGATAGAGTTTATTATCGGACAGGCCGGCAGCGGCAAGTCCACTATGATGTTCGGCAGGATAAAGACTATGGCCGAAAAGGGCGCTAAACAGGTCATACTTGTGCCGGAGCAGTACTCCTATGAGTTCGACAAGAACCTCTATGACTTCATCGGACCGGAAAAATTCAATGAGCTGTATTCACTGAGCTTTACCGGACTTGCAAGACAGCTCTTCCAGCTTTACGGCGAGCCTGACAGAAACGGGGAGTATGCCGATGAGCTGGCAAGGATGATCCTCATTTATCAGGCAATAGATACCGTAAGAAACAGACCGGAAAGTCTCAGGTTCTTTCGCCGTCAAAGCTCTCAGAGCGGCTTTGCTGAGGAGCTTCTTACACTTATCAGTGATATGAAGCGCTCAGGCATACATCCGGAGCTGCTTATGGAAAAGGCTCTCCTTGAGGAAGACAGGCTTCGTGACAAGACATTGGATGTTGCCGGTATTTATTTTGAGTATGAGCAGCTTATGAGAGAGTACGGCTTCAAGGATTCCCTTGAGAATATCCGTGAGGCAGCAAAGACTGCCAACCTCAACAGGTATTTCTGCGGCAAGGAGGTATATCTTGACGAATTCGAGAGCTTTACCGGTGATCAGCTTGAAATGCTCCGGTATATGATATCCTCAGCCGAAAATGTTACTATAACTCTCCGCACTGACGATGTTAATGCCGGGGAGTATACTCTTTTTGAATCCGTAAACACCACCTTCCGCCGGATAGCTGATATCTGCCGGGAGCTCAATATGCAGTACAAGGTCACCTCCTGCGGCAGGAGCCACAGATTCATGTATCCCGACCTTGAATATATGAGCGGACATATTATGCGGAGTTATAAAAAAGGAGCAGGCGATGTTCCGGCGGCTGAGCATATCACGGTCTTTGAGGCAAGGGATATGTACAGTGAGGCGGAGTATGTCTGTGCCACGATCAAAAGACTTATCTGTGCCGACAGCGCACTCGGATTCAGGGATATCGCCATTTTGTCCAATGATATAGCCGCATATGCTGCGGTACTGAAGGCGGCGTTTGAGCGCTATGATATCCCGTATTTCCTCAGTATAGAGCGGCCTGTCAATCACACTGCGATTATGGTATTCTTTTCCTCGCTGCTTGATCTGCTGACAGCAAAGAAGCTGAGGACAGAGCATATCTTCCGTATACTGAAAAGCGGGATACTTGACTATTCCCTCACAGATGTGTCCTTGCTGGAGAATTACTGCTATAAATGGGGGATAGACGGCGAGATGTGGGCAGTTCCCTTTGCGGCTGATGACAGTGAACTTGAACTGCTTGAAGGAATGCGTGACAGCTTTATCAGCCCTATCCTGTCCCTGCGTAAGAAGCTTGGGCGGAAGATAACTGCCGAGAAGGCCTGCCGCCTGTTGTATGAGTATCTCATAAGCTGCGGTGCGGAGAAGAACACAGGCCGTCTTATGGGCGCACTGGTGAAGAACGACCGTGATTTTGAGGCGTCAGAGCTTAAGCGTCTGTGGGGATGCCTGATCGATATTCTTGACAGTATCAGTGATACTCTCGGGGAAAGGGAAGTAAGCTTCTCCGAGCTTTCGGCTATGATACGCTCTATGATAAGCAGGATAACCTATTCTGTTCCGCCTCAGACGCTGGATTCAGTCATAGCTGCATCGGCAAGAACAGCAAGGCTGAATTCACCGAGGATAGTTTT
>LVAK01000197.1 GCA_001604035.1 Clostridiales bacterium Firm_05 | reverse complement strand
TCCTTGAAGAACCAGTCTGGAGTCTGGCTGTGCCATACAAGAGTATGTACTCTTACAGGTATATGATTTTTCTTACAGTAATTGAGTATCGGCTTTGCTGCTGAGAAGTTTATCTGAGGATTTGTGTCATCATCGTTCTCCTCTGCATACTTCTGGTTTGCTGCCTGGCCGAGAACGAACTGAGGCTTCATCTCATTTCCGGCAGTCATGCTTCCACTGAAATGCTTTGCTACAAGATCCATAAAGGACTTGGAGGAGAGGTTGTCTGCTGTGATGGCAGTACCGATCTTGAAATCGTCGGCAAATACCTTTCTTACAGATTTGATATCAGTCTCTATCGGTACGACCGGAACTTCTGTAACAGTGAAATCATCGATATATATAGGATCTTTTCCTCCCTCGATATATACTGTCGGATCAACCATTTCGTCAGTAAAGCTGACCTTGAGGTTCTTTACAGTATACCAGTCGCTTGTGCTTATGTTCTGGATAAGGTTGCTGTAGTGAGCTGTTCCGTCAGGATCGTTATACTGGAAGCTTACTGTATTGCTTGTGTAGTATTTTCCCCTGAATTTAAAGCTTACGTAATACTCGGTATTGGGCTCGCATACCTTATCAAGGTGGAAAGCAGGGCCGTTCCATGTCTCTGAACGTCCGCTGGCATAGAGAGATGTAGTTCCGCTGACAGCTTCATCTGTAGCCGAGCTTATCTCTGTTGTATCCTCACCGCCTCTGTTTGAGAAATAGGATACATCTCCGTCCTCGAAGTCTGTGGAATAGACTACCTTGCCGGTATCTGATGCCGCCTTTGCACCAGTATTACCGTCAGCGATAACATTTCCTGCTGAAGAAAGAGCCATGGCTGCACCCATTACTCCTGCTATCAGCTTTTTGTCGATATTACCTTTCATGTTTCTTCCTCCCAAAAATTAATTTTGTAATCTCATTTTACCACGATATGTACAAAAATTCAATGCAAATTCTGAATATCCGCAACATTTGGCAAGGAGAAATTTAATTCTGGTCAGCAGCGAAAAAAACAGCCTCCCATAATGGGAGGCTGTAAGCGTTAATATTTACACCTGTTTGTCAGGACCACATCGGAAGCTGTGTGCCGCCGAGGAGATAGATCTGGATAGCATATGCATCCTTAGGTGTGAGCTTTGTTCCGGGAGCATAGCAGTCAGCATTTAATGCACCCTGAGGAGTGATGTGTGTGCTGTCTGTTCCGTTCTCACCGTACTTGTCAGCATTTGATATAGACTGCATTACGAGAACAGCGTCGTTCATCTTTACCTGATTGCTGCAGTCTGCATCTCCATAGAATGGAGCCTTAAGACCAGGAGTTGTACCATCTGTTGTTGTAATAGGCTTTGTAGTTGTAGTAGTTGTTGTTGTAGAAGTTGTTGTTGTTTTCTTTGTAGTTGTAGTTGTGGTTGTGGTCTTCTTTGTAGTTGTTGTAACACTTGAAGAACCGCCCTTATGGAGAACTACCTTCTGGATCTCAACATCGTCACCGTGAGGCCACCATACGATAGCCTTTACAACTGAACCAACATTTGAAGGGATAGTATAGTCAACAGTTGCGATCTTGTCGCTGCCGACCTTTACCTTATCGAACTTATCCTCGAGCCATTCGCCTGTCCATGTACCGAACTCACCGGCGATCTCAGTGTCGCTGGAATTTACCTTTACATAGAGAGTAGCGGATGTTGCACCCTGAGGAGCAAATTCAACGAAGTTGTTTATCTTTCCGTCATCACCCTTTTCTGTACCAACGTTAGCCATATCCTCAGGAAGGAGAACGATGTCGTTTCCGCTTGGATCAGGTGATACCTTTGTTGTAGTTGTTGTTATCGGGCCAGGAGTATTCTTAGTTGTAGTTGTTGTTGAAGGATCAGGACCGGGTGTTGAATTGCCCTTATAGATCTTTGTTACGCCT
>LVAK01000196.1 GCA_001604035.1 Clostridiales bacterium Firm_05 | reverse complement strand
GATGTAGGTATCTTGATCTGTTCAAGATTTGTACAGCCGCTGAAGTCTCCCACAAAAGTGGTGCTTGCCGGGAGCTCGATCATTCTCAGTGATGTGCAGCCTCTGAAGCCGTCAACAGATGTAACGGAATAAGGTATTTCGATATGCTTGAGTGAAACGCAGTCTGCGAACGCAAACGGTCCTATCACCTTGAGCGTGTTCGGCAGAGTTACCTCTGAAAGATTTGTACATCCGGCAAATGTCCTGTCTGTAATAGCGGATACACCGTCAGGCACTTCAATTTTAGTCAGACTCTCACAGCCGGAAAATGCATATTTACCGATCTGCTGAATGGTATTCGGCAGCCATATTGATTCAAGGCTCTTACAGCCGTTGAATGCAAACGCACCTACGTCAGCGATCTTGTTTGACATATCTATAGATTTAAGGCTGGAACACTCTGCAAAAACACAGTCCGCAATAACACTGATATTATTAGGCAGTGATATCGATTCCAGTGACTCGCAGCCTCTGAATGCCCACGGACCTATCTTTGAAAGGCTTTCCGGTATCCTTATGCTCCTGAGATTTGTACAGTTCCTGAATGCATAGCCGCCGATCTCATAAAGTCCGTCAGGCAGCTTTATGCTGGTCAGGCTCTTGCAGTCCTCAAAGGCATGATCGCCTATCTTCTTTACACTTTCAGGGATCTCCAGCATCTCAGCATTTCCGGAATACTTCATCAGAACACCGTTCTCTACCTCAATGCTCGGCTTTGAATGAGAAATATGTACGTGTTTCTTTTCCTCAGCCTTTGGAGCATCCTTTACCGGCTCTGGCTTCTTTTCCTCTGCCTTTGGAGCTTCCTTTGCTGGCTCAGGCTTTTTCTCCTCAGCCTTGGGAGCTTCCTTTACAGGCTCAGGCTTTTTTTCCTCAGCCTTGGGAGCTTCCTTTACAGGCTCAGGCTTCTTCTCCTCTGCCTTGGGAGCTTCCTTCACTGGCTCGGGCTTCTTCTCCTCTGCCTTTGGAGCTTCCTTTGCTGGCTCGGGCTTTTTCTCCTCTGCCTTGGGAGCTTCCTTTACAGGCTCAGGCTTTTTCTCCTCTGCCTTGGGAGCTTCCTTTACAGGCTCAGGCTTCTTCTCCTCTGCCTTGGGAGCTTCCTTTGCTGGCTCAGGCTTCTTCTCCTCTGCCTTGGGAGCTTCCTTCACTGGCTCGGGCTTCTTCTCCTCTGCCTTGAGAGCTTCCTTTACAGGCTCAGGTTTCTTTTCCTCTGCCTTGGGTGCTTCCTTCACTGGCTCGGGCTTTTTCTCCTCTGCCTTGGGAGCTCCCTTTGCTGGCTCGGGCTTCTTCTCCTCTGCCTTGGGAGCTTCCTTCACTGGCTCGGGCTTCTTCTCCTCTGCCTTGGGAGCTTCCTTTGCTGGCTCAGGCTTTTTCTCCTCTGCCTTGGGAGCTCCCTTTGCTGGCTCGGGCTTCTTCTCCTCTGCCTTGGGAGCTTCCTTCACTGGCTCGGGCTTCTTCTCCTCTGCCTTTGGAGCTTCCTTTGCTGGCTCAGGCTTCTTCTCCTCAGCCTTTGAAGCTTCCTTTATGTCATCAGGCTCAGCGCCATGATTTACCGCCCTTACAGGGGTAACGAGCACTCTTTTTCTTGGCTTGATCTTTTCATTTCTGGACAGACGGATCGACTTTTCAACGATAAAAGGCTCTCCGCATTCAGGACAGATCCACGCATCCTTTTCACTATCGACCTGAACAGGTTTGTTACAATAGTAACACTTTGAATTAACTATAGCCATACGAACCCCCTATAATAAAATTTTCATATTAAAATTATATCATTTCATACCGGGGATGTCAAGTAAATGACGTAAATTGTCACAGATTATACAGATTATGTGTTATATTTTTGTGATATCTACCAGTTCAACATCATTGATCGTTCTGCCTGATTCAAGCACCTTTGCCAACGCCTTTGCAGTATCTATGGCTGTAAGGCTGCATATTGAGCGCTCGATAGACTTACGGCGCATCTTTACACTGTCTCGCTCAGGCAGTCTGCCCTTTGCAGACGTAGATATAACGTAGTGTATCTTGCCGCTCTCCAGAAGTGTTACTGCATTGGGCTCGCCGTCTGATATCTTTCGTACAAGATGTGCAGCTATCATGTTTCTATGGAGCACAGACTGTGTACCGGATGTGGCATACAGCTCAAAGCCCATGCGCTCGAATTTATCCGCAATAGGCAGTATCTCCTGCTTGTCGGTATCACGGACGGAGATCAGCACTCCACCCTCACGCTTCAGGTCAAAGCCTGCGGCGATAAGCCCCTTCAGCAGGGCGTCTTCAAGATTTCTGCCGATACCGAGACACTCTCCGGTGGACTTCATCTCAGGTCCCAGCATAGTGTCAACGTCAGTGAGCTTCTCAAAGCTGAATACAGGCACCTTTACTGCAACATAATCTCCGGCAGGATAAAGTCCGCTCTCATAGCCCATATCCCTGAGCTTAGCACCGAACATTATCTTTGTGGCGATATCCACCATAGGGATACCTGTTACCTTGCTTATGTAAGGAACAGTTCTGGAAGAACGTGGATTTACCTCGATAACGTACACCTCATGGTTGTATACAACATACTGTATATTTACAAGTCCGATAACGTTGAGTTCCTTTGAGAGAAGTCTTGTGTACTCAACGATTATGCGCTTGATACGGTCTGAAAGATGCTGTGCAGGGTATATTGATATGGAGTCTCCGGAATGAACGCCGGCTCTCTCGATATGCTCCATGATACCGGGAATGAGGAAATCCTCGCCGTCGCAGATAGCATCCACCTCTACCTCTGTACCCATCATGTACTTGTCGATAAGAACAGGATTCTCTATATTATGGCTCATGATGATGCCCATATATTCCTTTACATCTGCATCTGAGTGAGCGATTATCATGTTCTGACCGCCGAGAACGTATGACGGACGGAGAAGTACAGGGTAGCCCAGGTCATTTGCTGCCGCAAGAGCCTCCTCTGTATTCATAACAGTATGTCCCTGCGGACGTGGTATACCGCACTTTTCAAGTATCTCATCGAAGCGTTCTCTGTCCTCGGCAGCGTCTATCATGTCAGCAGATGTACCGAGTATACGAACTCCCATATCTGAGAGATGTCTCGTGAGCTTGATAGCAGTCTGGCCGCCGAACTGTACGACTACGCCATAGGGCTGCTCAGTCTCGATTATGGACTCAACGTCCTCCTTGGTAAGAGGATCAAAATAAAGTCTGTCGCCGGTATCGAAGTCAGTGGATACAGTCTCAGGGTTGTTGTTGCAGATGACCGCCTCGTAGCCCAGCTCCTTCAGTGTCCAAACGCAGTGAACGGAGCAGTAGTCGAACTCGATACCCTGTCCGATACGGATAGGACCTGAACCGAAAACTATCACCTTCTTCTTGCCCTTGTCAGTGCGCTCTATGAACTGCTTTGCCTCGTTCTCCTCATCGAAGGTGGAGTAGAAATACGGCGTCTCAGCCTTGAACTCTCCGGCGCAGGTATCGACCATTTTGTATACCGCACTCTTGTGCTTGGGGCACTTCTGTCCGGAAATGCGCTCGATAGTGGAATCAAGATAGCCGTACTGCTTGGCGATATCGTACTTTTCCTCAGTGAGCTCGCCGTCGGCAAGCCATTTCTCCAGCTCAACAAGATTGAGGAGCTTGTAGAGGAACCAGTTGTCTATCATTGTTATCTCGTGTATCTCCTCGGGAGTGATGCCCCTCTTGAGAGCCTCGAATACTACAAATGAACGCTCATCGTCAATGACATGGAGCTTCTCCCTTATCTCATCAGTGGAGAGCTTTGCAAGCTTTTTCAGGTTCATGGTGTCCATGCCCAGCTCTATGGAGCGGACTGCCTTCATCATTGCCTGCTCGAAGCTGGTACCGATAGCCATTACCTCTCCGGTAGCCTTCATCTGTGTTCCGAGAGTACGCTTTGCATATACGAATTTATCAAATGCCCATTTCGGGAACTTTATTACAACATAGTCCAGTGCAGGCTCAAAGCAGGCATAGGTCTTGCCTGTTACCTGATTGATGATCTCATCAAGTGTGTAGCCGATAGCTATCTTTGCAGCAGTCTTTGCGATAGGATAGCCGGTAGCCTTTGAAGCCAGAGCAGATGAACGGGATACTCTTGGGTTTACCTCGATAACGGCGTACTCAAAGCTTGTGGGGTGAAGTGCGAACTGACAGTTGCAGCCGCCCTCAACCTTGAGCTCCTTGATGATATTGATAGCCGCAGTACGCAGCATCTGGTACTCCCTGTCGGAAAGCGTTACTGCCGGAGCAATAACTATACTGTCGCCGGTATGTACTCCAACAGGATCAAAGTTCTCCATTGAGCAGACTGTGATAACATTGCCCTTTGCGTCACGGATGACCTCGAACTCTATCTCCTTCCAGCCGCTTATGCACTTCTCAACGAGAATCTGTGTTATAGGTGAAAGGCGGAGTCCGTTGGTAGCTATCTCGTGGAGCTCCTCCTCGTTATTGGCAATACCGCCACCTGTTCCGCCGAGAGTGAAAGCCGGGCGTACAATAACAGGATAGTCTATGACCTTTGCAAAGTCAAGAGCATCCTCTACAGTCTCAACTACCTTTGACGGGATGCAGGGCTCGCCTATCTTCTCCATAGTATCCTTGAAAGCCTGTCTGTCCTCAGCCTTGTGGATAGTCAGTGGATCTGCTCCGAGGAGCTTAACGTTGTGTGATTCAAGGAAGCCCTCCTCGGCAAGCTGCATTGAAAGGGTGAGACCTGTCTGGCCGCCAAGAGTTGAGAGCAGGCTGTCCGGCTTCTCTATCTCTATTATACGCTTTATAACGTCAAGTGTCAGCGGCTCGATATATACCTTGTCCGCCATTGCCTTATCTGTCATGATAGTGGCAGGGTTTGAGTTTACAAGGACAACTTCAAGTCCTTCCTGTCTGAGCGCACGGCAGGCCTGAGTGCCGGCGTAGTCAAATTCGGCAGCCTGTCCGATAACGATAGGACCTGAACCGATAACGAGTACCTTTTTTATATCACTTCTTAATGGCATACTATTTACCTCCAAATATTCAGAATTGAGAATTTAGAATTGAAAAATGAGAATTGCTGTATCAGCTTCGCTGACTGATTTTTATTCTCCGCACTCCATTCTCAATTCTCCATTGTCTTAACGAATTCGTCAAACAGGTACGATGTATCCAGCGGGCCTCCGTGAGCCTCCGGGTGGAACTGCACCGTAAATGCGTTGACTGAGGTATAGCGTATGCCCTCACAGGTCTTGTCGTTGGCATTGATATGGGAAACGTGTCCTACAGAAGGATCGATACTGTCACCTATTACTGCATAGCCGTGGTTCTGGCTGGTAACGTAGGTCAGTCCGCTCTCAAGATCTATAACAGGCTGATTTGCTCCTCTGTGGCCGTATTTCAGCTTCTCAGTGCGTCCGCCGTTGGCAAGCGCCATGAGCTGATG
>LVAK01000195.1 GCA_001604035.1 Clostridiales bacterium Firm_05 | reverse complement strand
AAAAGCGGTAAATCAAGATCAAAGAGCCTCAGACGGGGCTCTTTTTTTGTATTGCCTGTGGGGAGGTACCGGGATGAGGTAAAGCTGTCGGAGAAGGTGACAGTCTCTTCGTATATGCCCCTGATCTCTCCCATAGCATGGTGAAACATGATGCGGCCGGTGATGTCGCCGGTTATGCCGCTTACAAGCAGCGTGCCCTTCGGAACATGGTCTCCCACCTCATGCATCAGCTGGCCGTCGAGGACTGAGGTATAGGTTATATCTGCGTCATGGGCGGCGAAGATATTGCAGGGAGTGCGGCTGCTGAACATCTCAGGCTTCTTTCTTTTTTCAGTGACCTCTACTACCACTCTGCTGCCTGTATGCCTGAGAGCTGCCCAGGAGATATCATCCACCATTATACGCAGCTCATTTCCGGCAATATGGAAATCGATATCCTTCAGCCGTGTCCCACGGTGTATGCCCAGCTCGTCAAGGGCAGAGAGGATATCCTGGTCACTGACACTGGAATTGCCCTGTATATCGATAGTTACGACCACGCTTGAAAAGTAGGATGAGGCAGCTATGACGAGGATGATCCCGATAATGATACCGAAACGCAGTCTGTAACGCCGCATCCATCCGGAAAGGGAGTGCTTTTCGGCGGACGAGAGTTCGAGCTCATATTCCTTCGCCAGCTTCTCTGCGTCCTCCAGCCGGGAGGATGGGATCTCACAGAAAAACTCATCCTTCCGACAGAACTGTCCGGCACAGTAAATGTCTCCGGAGTGGATAGCGTTTATGAATTTGTAAAGCTTGCGTCCTTTAACGCATATCCTTGTTCTGCTCCGTATCTGAGGCTTTGCCATTGTGTCCGCTCCTTTCGATGAATTCGACCTTTGATATCCTGCCGTGGATTATCAGCCCGTTTGCCCTGAAATCACTGGCTGAAAGGTCTGTGCCCCATATCCGTATGCACAGCCTGCCGGATAGGAGCTGCATGAATATTTCGTTGTATTCCTCTATCTTCCGGCAGTTCTCGATAAGCAGCTCCCTGTTGCAGTCAAAGTATATCTGCGGCTCAAGATAGAAGGTATCTCTTGCAAGGTCGGCTATCCTGTCAAACATAACATCACTCCCGATGATTCTATTTTTTTCTCTCAAATAATATGATAGACAGGGTGATGATTATGAAGAAAATCCGTGAAATATCAGGTGATTTGACCGGAGCAGTCCTGCTGACCTTATTATGCCTGTACTGCCTGACACATACAGAGTCGGTAAAGTTATCTGTGAGCGGCGGGATAGAAAGGTGTACCGGTATAATAATACCGTCACTATATGCTATGCTGGTCGTATCGGCAGCTTTTGTCCGGAGCGGTCTTGCCGGGAGCATACCATTGCCTGTACGTCGGCTGATACACCGTGTCACGGGTATGGACGGAGCTGGCCTGCCAATATTCCTTTTCAGTCAGATAGCAGGCTATCCTGTAGGAGCAGGTATGCTTGCGGCAGAATACAGGGCAGGACGAATGGATAAACTCACGGCAGAGTTACTTATGGGAGTTAGCTGCGGTGCAGGTCCGGCGTTTGTTTACGGGTGTATATCCTCCCGGCTTTACGGCAGTCCGGCGGCAGGGCGGATAATAATGCTGTCCGCCATAGCCTCCAATATGATGATTGCAGCTTTTCTGTCATTGTATCTTCGCCGCAGGCCGCTTTCTGATACGGGGAGAGTAAAGCTATGCCTCAGCGGAGACGTGTTTGCCGATTCGGTGACTGCCGGAGGAAGAGCTGCTGCCGGGATATGCTTTATGGTGATGATATTTGCAGTGATAACGGATATGCTTTGCAGCTTTGGGATATCCGGAGCAGCCTGCGGTGTGATATCAAAAATCACCGGCTATGATAAGAAAATCAGCGGAGAGATGTTTGCGGCCTTTCTGGATGTGACTGCACTTGTAAGGTTAACTCCGGGTAACTATGCTTTCCTGCCGGCAGTCTGTGCTCTGACCTCGTTCGGAGGGATATGCGTTATGCTCCAGATAGCATCTGTGTCCGGCGGAGAGCTCTCCCTTCTGCCTTTTGTGCTAATAAGGACTGCTGCGGCAGCTCTTAGCTTCGGGATATGCCGGGCGATAATGCCGTATATGCTGGCAGGAGAGGCGGTTCCGGCGGCAGCAGGCCTACGTTTCCACAGTGCGGATTCTCCTGTTCCGTCAGTTCTGCTGATGCTTATGACGGTGATGCTGATGAGTGAGGCGGATGGCAGGTCAAAGGTGTTCAGAAGCCGGCAGACAGGCGTTTCAAAAAAATTTTCAGAATAGTATGGTAATTCAAAGGAAAATGTGCTATAATATTCGTATATGTGCATTTGATGTTCTGCAATTCGTCTTACGAATTTGTTCTATCAATAAAATCTGAATAAGGAGTGTAAATGCCAATGAGATATAAAAGGACGGAACTTGCCGGAAATATAGGCTTTTCCACCGTCATTGACGAGAAGTTCAAGACAAGCTACATCGTCGTTCGCTTCATAACTGCTCTTGACAGCAAGTCGGCTTCAGCAAATGCTCTTGCCATTAGCTCGCTCAGCAGTTCGAGCAGCAGATACAAGACTCTTGCCGAGCTGAATGAGAAGCTGTCATCCCTTTACGGAGCAGGCCTTACCAGCTTTGCCAAGAAGCGTGGCGATGTGCAGATATTAGGCCTGTCTGCTTCATGGATCAACAACAGATATGCCTTCGACGGCGAGAATGTAACAGGTGAGATGCTCAGCCTTGTAAAGGAGTGCCTGTTTTCACCAAATGCGGCAGACGGAGCGTTTGAAGCAGATTCGTTCAAGATAACAAAGAAGGAGCTGTTGGACAGGATAGATTCTGAGCTCAACAACAAGAGAGGATATGCCCTTTCAAGAGCAGCAGAGATAGCCTTCCATGGAGAGCCTGCTGAGAATCCCTGCTACGGCACAAAGGAGACTGCTGAAAATGTAACTGCTGAGGACGCTTATTCGGCATATCAGAACATACTTGAAAATTCACAGGTAGAGATATTCTATGTTTCCGCAAATGAGGAGCCTGTTGTGGAGAAGATGATGACAGAGAGCTTTGCTGCCATAAGACGTTCTCCGGTCCAGGTGACCTTCCGCACGAAAAGTCCTCTCCGCAGCGAGCCTGTCACAGAGTCTGATGAGTTCGATGTAAGGCAGTGCAAAATGGTCATGACCTTCAAGAGCGACAGCGATGACATTTATGCGCTGAAAATGCTTAATGTGATCTTCGGTGCAACTCCGGTTTCAAAGCTCTTCTTTAACGTTCGTGAGAAGATGAGCCTCTGCTATTACTGTGCAAGCCGCATAATGTCGGAAAAAGGCGCATTAATGGTGGACAGCGGCGTTGAACGTGAGAATATAGAAAAGGCGAAGGCTGAGATAATTCATCAGTTGGATGAGATAAGAAAGGGCAATGTCACCGATGAGGAAATGCAGAGCGCAAGACTCACTCTTGACAATGCCGTTACTCAGGTCGGAGATACTCCGGCATCATATTCTGCATGGTACTTCGAGCGTTTCTGCGATGGTAAGATCATCAGTCCGGAGCAGCTGTTCGAGGAGTATGCAAACATGACAAAGGAACGTGTCGTTCAGGCCGCTGAATCACTCCGGCTGGACAGCGTTTACCTCATGCTGGATAAGGAGGCTGCTGAATAATGGAAAAAGAGATCATAAAAAGCCCGGATACCGGCGACAGCTGTATCCACGTAAAGCACAGCAGCGGTCTTGATATATATATATGCGAAATGCCCGGCTTCAGCAGTGTTGAGGCTCTCTTCGGCACAAAGTACGGATCTGTGAACACAATGTTCAAAATGAGGGACGATAAGGAGTATACCGTTGTTCCCGAGGGTATCGCTCATTTCCTTGAGCATAAGCTCTTTGAGAACGAGGACTGCGACGTGTTCGAGCTCTATGCAAAGACAGGCGCTTCCGGAAATGCCTTTACCTCATTTGACAAGACCTGCTATCTTTTCAGCTGTTCAAAGAACTATGAGGAGTCATTGAGGATACTTCTCGATTTTGTTCAGAAGCCCTACTTCACTCAGGCTACAGTTGATAAGGAGCAGGGTATCATCGGTCAGGAGATAAAGATGACCAATGACAATCCCGAATGGAGAGTATTCTTCAATATGCTCCGCTGTATGTATCATAATAATCCGGTAAAGATCGACATTGCCGGAACTGTTGAGAGTATAGCGCAGATAGATGCGGATCTGCTCTACAAATGCTACTATACATTCTATAACCTCAATAATATGGTGCTGTCTATCGCAGGCAATATCAGCGCAGATGAAGTGCTGAAGATATGCGACGAGTGCCTGAAGCCCTGCGAGGACAAGGGACTGGAGACTGTATTCCCTGAGGAGCCGGATGAGATAGTAATGCCGGAGATACACGAGACTCAGCCTGTGGGCACACCGATCTTCCACATCGGATATAAATGCCGTGTATGCACCGGTCAGGAAAGACTGAAGAAGTCAATGGCAGCTTCACTGGCAGCATCTATACTCACCGATGCTTCCTCTGATATGTACAAGAAGCTTCTTGATGAGGGCGTTATAAACTCCAGCTTTGGTATGGAGATATTTGACGGCGACGGATTCTTTGCAGTTATATTCAGCGGTGAATCCTCTGATCCGGCAAGAGTAAGAGAAGCCCTCACTGCCGAGATAGAGCGCATCGTAAAAGAAGGCGTTGACGAGAAGGTGTTCCAGAGGATAAAGAAATCCACATACGGTATGCTGGTAAGGGAACTGAACAATGTTGAGGATGTTGCAAATCTTCTCATCAATTCCTATATGGACGGCGTTGGCCCTTATGATGCAATAAACGTCCTCTCTCATATGAACAGCAGTGAAGTCCATGAGTTCATGAGGGACGAGCTTATCAATGACAGAATGGTAATGTCTGTTATCGAAGGGGAGGCGGAATAAATGACTGTTGACAGAATATATGATCAGAATGAGATACGTTTCCCGAAGCTGGGATGGGTATTTCATATCAACAAGACAGCCTTTACGGTGTTCGGAGTGGATATCCAGTGGTACGGTATAATCATTACTGCCGGACTTTTACTGGCGATGATATACTGCTTTTCAAAGATGAAGCGCTTCGGAATAGATACCGACAGGGCGATTGATGTTGTGATAGTCGGAATAATCGGCGGACTTGTGGGCGCAAGGCTTTACTATGTGGCGTTCCGCTGGGACGAATATAAAGGCAGTCTGAAGGAGATAATCAATACCCGTGGCGGAGGACTGGCCATATACGGCGGTATAATCGGTGCCATAGGACTTGGATATATCGCTGCAAGGATACGTAAGGTCAGGGCACTGCCAATGCTGGATATAACTGTTCTCGGCTTCCTCCTCGGACAGGGCATTGGACGCTGGGGCAACTTCGTAAATCAGGAGGCTTTCGGTACCAATACCAACAGCGTCTTCGGCATGACAGGAGGCACTATCCAGAACCGCATACTCAACGAGACATCATACCTTGACGGCGATATGCACGCTCATGGTCTTGAAGTCGCAGTGGACAAGATGGTTCATCCATGCTTCCTCTACGAGTCGTTCTGGTGCATACTGGGATTCATAGTTCTCTCATGGTTCTCAAAGCACAGAAAGTATGACGGACAGATATTCCTTATGTACCTCACATGGTACGGCGCAGAGAGATTTGTTGTTGAGGGCTTCCGTACAGACAGCCTTTATCTCGGCAGCAGCAATCTGAGAGTATCACAGGTACTTTCCGCTGTAGTATGTATTGCTTCGATCATATTGCAGATAGTATTGTTTATGAAGCGCAGAAGAGATCCCGAGGCATTTGTCCTCTATGCGAATACCGAGGAATCCCACAGGCTCATTGAGGAATCACGCAGGAAGCGCATGGGTATGCCTCCGGAGGATATAATGGGCGATGACGACGATGATGATGACATAAGCTTTGACGATGATGACGATTACGACGATATCATCGGCGGCGACGATGAAGAAACTGACGATGATGAACCTGCCGACGAAGACGGCGTGGACGATAATGAAAACGATGAAGCTGACAAGGAGGATGAATGATATGGCACAGATAATCGATGGAAAAGCAGTATCAGCAAGCGTTAAACAGGAGGTAGCTGAGGAAACAGCAAAGCTCCGTGAGGAAAAGGGACTCAAGGTTGGTCTCGCAGTAGTAATAGTCGGAAATAATCCTGCTTCAAG
>LVAK01000194.1 GCA_001604035.1 Clostridiales bacterium Firm_05 | reverse complement strand
AATCTGACAGAGGGTGAAGTGACGTCTGCTGAGGAAGTTACCGTGACAGATGCTTTGGAAACAACTGATATCACACAGGAAAGTACAGAGGATGTTTCCGTAAGCAGCGAGCCTGATACAGAAGTCACTCAGAAGAAGTACCGTGAATTGCAGCTCCATGAGCTGATAACCGTTGATACGATGGATGAAGCAGAAGCTCTGGTGCGTGAAAATTTTATAGAAAGTTCCATACAAGACAGATACGGTATTGACGTTGAGCGCTATGTTGATGAGATCATTAATGCTGATGATCTGAATACCTTGGAGATAAAGAGCTTTATCTATCATATGATGCTGAACAGTGTGGACTATTACAATACTGTTAAAGGAACAGCAGTCTGTGACGACAGTTTAAACTTTTCAAGAATGGAGTTCCAGTCTGATATAAACGCTCAGGAGTCTTATATCAGGTATTCAGATAAGGATGGAGCAGTAACACAGGAGGATTATTACCTTGACAATAAAAAATATGCATTATTAAATGATGAAGAAGTCAGGGACAAGTGTATTATGGATCCATATGGCAATCAGGCGTTGTTTTCGATAGGACATCCAGATGACAATTACAGAAGTATAATTATCAATTCAAACGATCACGGCCTGACTTCAAACCGAAATGATATAACTGAACTCAGCTGCAGAGCAAGTGAATTATTACTGCCTCAGTCTATTGCAACGTTTTATATGAGAGATTTTGACAACTGGAAGATAGAGGAATATTCTGAGACAGACGGTTTCCGTACAGTCAGAATATCAGGCAATACCAATGAGAACAGAGCGTTCTCTGCTGTAGTGGATGCAGATCATGGCATTATTTTGAAGCTTCATACTACACAGGATGATTATGATGAAGATCTGTATTTTGAGGATATTGAAGTTGATGTTCCAGTGGAGAGGAAAGAACCTGATCTTACTGGAAGAGAGCTTGTAACGGCGACCTATGGCCCTAATGGTGCGGAGTATATTCCCTATACGGAAGAAAGCCCCGGTGTCCTGTATAGTGAAAGTGAAACATCAGCCTCTGAATGATAGGCGAAAGAAGCAAGAGCCCTCTCATATTTGTGAGAAGGGCTCTTTTTTAAGGAACGGGTTATACAGTCATTTGTAACATAAGCACTTGCAGAGACAGCGATGACAAATAAGTGAAAAAACGAGCGCCCCCGTGGAAAGGGAGCGCCAGTTCTGTGCTGGTGCGGATAACAGGACTTGAACCTGCATGTCCTTGCGAACATATGGACCTGAGGGATAGGTCACGTTAGTGGAATAAAAATTCAGATGCGGAAGCCAATTTTTCCGGTGGCGATGTTCAGTATCAGCTCAGCAAGCTCGTGCGGCGATTCGTTCATTCCGCTGCTGAGCCATTTGCGTATAATTGAAAGCGAGCCTGATACAACGAACAGCGAGCAGTATTCCGCATAGCTGCGCATACTTACCGGCATAAGCTCGTGCATATCCGCAATTCTTCCGACCGTGCCCTCAATGAGCTTGTAGGGGAACTCGCCGTCCGCACTGTTTTCCATCAAGAGAGTATAAAGCTCCGAATTTTTCATGATATGTGAAAGAAGTCCCTCTACCTGATGGATTATAGACTCCTTATCGTGGACGTTTACACTTGCGATACAGCTTGCGCCCGCAGAAAGAGCTTCCTGTTCTATCTCCTCGTAGATCTCACGGATATTGTTGTAATACTTGTAGAAGGTGGAACGATTGATCTCGGCGTCCTCGCAAAGCTGACTGACGGTTATATCGTAGATAGTCTGCTTCTCCAGCAGCTTTATGAGGCTCTCACGAAGAAGCCTTTTTGTAAGCCTTACTCGCTGATTTTCTTTGGTATTCATTTTGCACCTCTGAGTGTCAAATTATTTCTTCCTGCTGAACTGCATTATCGCCAGCTTGTCTGTGAGATATATGACCAGCGGAAGCACGAATACGACCATAACGACCGACACTGCCGTACCGCAGGCTATCATCGAACAAGTCTGAGAAATGGCTTTCTGCGTCATTAGAAGACCGGTGGTGAGACAGCAGCCAATGAGTATAAGCGACGAGGTGAGGATTGTCTTGATCGACCGGTTCATAGCTGCACCAATAGCCTGCTTTTTGTCGGAGGTCCTGCGCTCCTCGATGTAGTTGCAGGTGAAGAGGATACCGTAGTCGATAGTTGCCCCCATAAGTATGCACTGAACAAGGATAAGAGCGATGTAGTTGACAGTGAAGCCGCTGAGCACCATAATAAGCGTTGTGATGAATACTGAGGACTGTATCACGGCAACGAGTATCGCTGAGCTGAAAACAGCTCTGAATGTAAGGATAACGACAATGAATATCGCAATGACTGTAAGCATCGTTACGAAGTTGAGCTCCTTTTTGAAGCCGTCGTTCATCTCCTTGCCCATTACGGAGTCACCTACGAAATAGTGTGTGCCTTCGAGGGTATCATCAGCTTCGTCAATGAGTTCGCCAATGGCGCTGAACGACTTATCCCCCTCGGATTCGTGTCTGAGAGAAATCACCATACGGTTGTATTCACTTCCGAGCATCTGGCTTGTGTTCTCGTCGATGAGCTTTTGTGCTGCTTGAAGCTGTGCCAGCTTATCCTCGCTGCCGGGCGTCTGCTCCAGCACAGCGCTTGCTGCGGACAGGAATTCCGGCGTGGTCATAGTCTCCTTGCCGGACATTGCAAACATAATCTGCGCCTGTGACTCCTCAAATCCGAACTGAGCTGCGATCTCAGCCGGAGTATAGCTTACACCGAGAGTATTGGAATAGTCCTGAACTGAGTTGACGTCATCTCGTTTCTCAAGCCATTCAATGTAATTAGCAACTGCTTCCGGAGACTCGGTATTCTTGTATAACAGCAGAGTCTGGTTGTCGTAGCCGAAGCAGTTCTCGATGTAGGTCTGATCGCTGTTGTCAAAGACCTTGAGGAAGCCCACTTTAACGTCGTCCTTTTTGATATAGGCAAAGCCGACGATGATAAGGACTGCCGGAAGTATCGCTGCGCCCAGCTTTGTTACAAGCTTCATCACGCCGGTCATAGGTATCTCCAGCGACTTCTTTCTGCTCTTTTCTATTATTTTGTCGAACGTCACAACAACTCCGGGCAGCAGAGTGAATATGCACATAAGGCTCATAAATACGCCCTTTGCCAGTACAACACCCATATCCCGACCTATTTTGAAGTCCATAAATACGAGCGCAAGCAGTCCGACTATTGTTGTTACGGAGCTTCCGGAGACAGGCGCGACTGAGTTTGCAAGCGCGTTTATCATTGCCTCCTCGTGGGAAGCGTACTTCTTTTTCTCCTGAGCATAGCGGTTCATCAGCATTATGGAGTAGTCCATAGACAGACCGAGCTGCAAAAGTGCGCCGACCGAGAACGTCATAAACGATATCGACGGCAGGAATGCGTTTGTACCCATATTAAGCGCAATGGCAACTCCTATACAGCCCATGAATATGAACGGCTCCACCCACGAATCGCACAATATGAACAGTATCGTGAATATCACAATAACCGCTATCAGGGCTATTACAGGCAGGTCGCCGATAAGCGAATCCGTCATAAGCGCGTTATCCACGACAGCGCCGCTCACATAGGCGTCGTCGTAGGTATCCTCTATCTTGTCGAGCACCTTGCGTGAGGTCTTGGAGTATGTATCCGCGGAAACGGTCACCAGATACTTGGAGTGACCGTCCTTCTGGTAGGTCTCGTCGTTCTGTATATAAACTACGGACTGTACGTTGTCCATAGCAGCAAGCTCTTCCTGTCGTTTGAGCTGCTCTGTTTCATCAAGCCCGTCGAACATCACTGTTATCGCGGAGCTATCCCCGAATTCATCGGACATTATCTCCATTCCTTTTTTGACCGATGAGTCGTCCGGCAGGTACTTCGACATATCGTAGTTTATCTTGCAGTTGAATATACCCACCGCGCACAGCACTACCGCAACTGCATAGATTATGAATATTATCTTTCGCTTGCGGACGATTATTTCTGACAGTTTCTTCAAGTTGGTTCCCTCTTTCACTAAATATTGACATATCTATTATATCAACATTGTGTTGATTTTGCAATAGCAAGTTGAGGATATAGCGACGTATAAACAACATATTTCTGAGATTTGTTGTTATAATTCGTAATAATAAAACTTGTGAGTGGCGTAAAAGTATTCGCGCACTTCTGAATACTCTCAGTTGAGAATCAAATAGCATTATTCAATCTATCCGATGAATAGCTTCTCTGAACTCTTCCTCGGAAAGCTCTCCCGACATAAACGCAAGCTTTGCGGCATGAAGGCTTTGCAGCCAGTCGGCGTACTCCTCATAAGACAAGTCTTTGCCCTGCTTTTCGTCATCAAGTTTCAGCTCATACCGTTCTACGCGTCTGTAATTGCGATTGATCGCTCTGTCATAGTCCGCGAGCAGTTCGCTGTGGTTTATCCTGAGTTTATATATCTGCTGCGGACCTATCTGCTTACAGGTGCGTCCGTCATCTGTCCTGCCCCGATCACAGTATCGGGTCTTTTTCTTTGTCTTGGCAATGAAAAAGTGTCCACAGTAGTCGCATTGGCTGAAATTCACATCGAATTCCATTGCGTGCAGGAAGATATACCATATATAGTCGGGAAGATTGTCAAAACGGTAACCGCGATTGTAGGGCAACTTGGGATTCGTTATCTGAAACATTTTTGTATTGACGTCAGTATGAGCAATGACTTGTTCGAGCTGGAAGCTGAATATGCGCTCTCTGCCTAAGAAAACCTTGTTGACCTTCTCTTCGTGTGTGCCTTCATATCTGCAATAGGCGTCGGCAACCGAAAAGAAAAAGCTCTGTGCATGTATCATATTACGAAGCATTTCTATTGCATATTCCTTATACTCATAAAGCTGATTGAAGTCCGTAATCTCCCAGCTATAAGCGTAAAACTGTGTGCATAAAAGGAAACTGTACACCGGCTCGTCCTGACAAAAGCTCTCCGCTAAAATTCCTATAGCATGCATTACTTTTAAAAATTCATCGGTACTTGTATTCTCTTTGGTATACGCTTCCAGTTTATCAAGAGCTTCATTGAACGGAGTCAAATTGATCTCAAGGAAATTGACAAGCTGACGTTCAAATGTGATCTCAGGCAGCTCAATTGCTTCCTCTCCGTCATACATAAAACGTCTTATTTTATTCTTATTCGGAAAAACATACAGTCCACGGCTCAGATACATAAGTCTCGCCTCCAAAGATAAGTTACCACTATTATAACATATCTCATATAAAAAAGGTAGTGCTTTGAAATGAAAAACAGAAATCAGCTGTGAGTTCCATTTCACATTTATTCCTTGAAAAAAGTCTGCTATCATTTAAACTGAGGAAGAGTCTTCGGACTTGGACAGTAACTTGACAATTGAATATGGGATCAGGAGTTCGTTGTTTCCGATGGTGGGGTGGTGAGCCGTACCAGCCCGAAGATGAGCGATGACGCGAAAGCCGAGCGATAATATCTTCGGTTTCACACAGCGCAGGCGTGAAGTCAGCGATGAAAGTCGGGAACGGATACTTACGCCCAGCCACAGTCCGAGCGTGATAAAACCGTCGCAGGCAATGGGGGCGTGCCGGGGCAGCCGAGCATTTAGGTTGTCTATGAGTCCGATGTGCAGTTGGGCGGCTTCTGATTCGGTCAGGCATAGTACGGCGGATACCACTGTGAAGTCGCAGCAGGTCCGTGATGTGTCGCGCGCTTTTGTACTGACCCGTTCGTGATGTGTCTGATATATGTGCCAAAAA
>LVAK01000021.1:17856-19931 GCA_001604035.1 Clostridiales bacterium Firm_05 | reverse complement strand
GGCGAAAGAACTGCTCTGAACATACTCCAGCATATGTCCGGTATCGCTACTGCCACAAACAAATGTGTGGAGCTTGTGGCCGGCACAAAGGCTTCTGTAACTGATACCCGCAAGACTCTCCCCGGGCTCCGTGCATTGCAGAAGTATGCTGTCACCGTCGGAGGTGGAAAGAACCACCGCTTCAATCTCTCCGATGCAGCTATGCTCAAGGATAATCACATCGATGCTTACGGCGGTATCACCGCCGCTGTAAAGGCTCTCCGTGAGAAGATCGGCCATACTGTAAAGATAGAAGTTGAAGTTCGTACCCTCGAAGAACTGCGTGAAGCCCTTGATAATAAGGTGGAGATAATCATGCTGGACAATATGAGCTGCGATGAGATGAAGGAAGCTGTGGCTATAACAGACGGACGTGCTCTGCTGGAGGCTTCCGGAAACGTCACCTCTGAGAATATCCGCTCCGTAGCTGAGACCGGCGTGGATATAATCTCCCTCGGCGCTCTCACTCACTCAGTCAAGTGCTTCGATATATCTATGAAGATAAAGAAATAACTCCAATACCGTGATATCATTATTCAGAAGATATCACGGTATTTTTTTCAAAAGCTCTTGACAAGCACTGTGTTTTATGATAATATATTATGGGAAGGTATACACAAATATAATTAAGGAGGTTTTTTACATGAAGAAGTTAACAGCATTTTTATCTGCTCTTGCACTGGCAGCCGCAGCTGTTCCCTCTTTTACAGCCGCTGAAACTCCGGTCAGGGGCGACGTTACAGGTGACGGACAGCTAACAGGCGCTGACGCAGCAGAGATACTCAGATATTACTCAGCATTGCTAAGCAAGGCTGATCCCACAGAGGAATGCCATTATTATGACAACATCATGCTTTACGGCGACTACAACGAGGACGGCCGTATCGACGGAAACGACAGCTCTGCTATTATGCGGGATATAATCAATTCAACCGATAAAACATTTTTAGATGTAACTATAGAAGGCAATGCATATATCGCAACAGAATACCCTCGTATGGGCGATGTGAACGGCGACGGAATGGTCGACGGCTCAGACGCTACGATAGTACTGAGATATTTCTCGAATCTGATATCAGGCTTTGACGTATCTGACCTTGAAGCAAACTACCTTATCCTTGAAAGAGGAGACGTAAACAACGACGGCGTGATCGACGGCTGTGATGCAACCGTAATACTCAGAACATTCGCTGAGGAAAACAAATAACATTCTTAGGGCAGCTTCGGCTGCCCGTTTTATTTCATTTCAGTTTCAAATTATTTCAATAAGTATTTTTCACTTGACATTATACCGGGATTTGTGCTATACTATACTTGCTTAGACCAAGCTATAACTTTAAATATATAAATCGGAGGTCTCAGTCATGAGAAAATTACAGTTAACAGCACTCCTCCTCTGTGCAGCTATGGCACTTCCGGCTGCCGGATGCGGAAATAAAACAAAGAGCAGCAGCTCAAGTAAGACAAGAAGCATTTCTGACGGCGGCGATGCTCCTCAGGCAGAAGAGCCCAGCAACGTTTATCAGAATAAAAAGGACGAGGGTATCGGTGTAAACGAAACAGTCGTTGACATTAAGACAGAGGCCGACGCAAATGAAACCGGCTTCACTCTCAACCGTGCAATCAAGGTCACTCCTGAAGCTGACCACGGCTACAACGGCAATTACATCTACCTTGATGTCACTATCAAGAATTCCACAGATACTGCATACGACCTCAGCACACTGAACAACTTCTACCTCATCTATCCTGACGGCACTGAGAAGTACAGTGATGTACAGACAGAGCTCTATGCTAACAGCAAGTTCAACAACTTCTCCATATCTCCTTACACAGTTCCGGCTAACGGAGAGCTCAGCTGCATCATCGGCGGATTCGCTGTTGATTCAAGCCTGAATGAATTCACAGTCGGCTTCTTCCCTACAAGAGACAATGACCGTGACAAGGCAGACGTTATCAAGGTTGAAGTTAAGCCCGATATGATCGAAGATAACCCAACTGATATTCTTAAGTAATAAAAAGAGCCTGCTTTAAGC
>LVAK01000021.1:0-17836 GCA_001604035.1 Clostridiales bacterium Firm_05 | reverse complement strand
AAGCAGGCTCTTTTATTTTCAAGCTTTTGCCCAAGCACAGCCAGAGGCAAATTAGATATATTGCACCGCCTGCTGCTCCGGACAGGATGATAACTGTCATATCTCCTCTCCCGGCCAATAACGACTTCACCAGCCACGCCATACCGCCGCACATTGCTCCGGCATACACAGTTCCTGCAAACGGAGCTGCGGCCAGCCTTACGCCGGAATGGACAATATATGCCCTCAGTGCCAGAACAAGTATCAATATATAGCAAAACGTGGTCGAGAGGGCAGCTCCGTCCACACCCATACGCGGGATAAGCAGGATATTGCCTGCCAGCTTGAAGGCTGTTCCAAAAGCCATTATTTTCAGCGGCAGTGCTGTCCTGCCGATGGCCTGTAGCATACTGAACAGCGGAAACGACATACAAAGGCATACCATTCCAGGCATGAGGAGCCGGAGCGGAACTGTACACAGAGCTGCCTCATCAGTCTGTCTCGGGAATAAAAAGTTCAGTATTTCCTCTGAAAGAACGCCCATTCCTACCGCTGCCGGCATCGCCATTATAAGCGATATAGTCAGCGCCTGCATTGTATCTCTGCGGAGACCGGAGCGATCACCGGATTCCCAGTCAGAGGTTATCAGTGTAAGTGCGCCTTTCCCCAGCATATTTGTAACAGACGGCACAAGATTGAATACTGTCAGCGCAATCCCTGCAAAAGAACCATAGGCAAATTTCGGGTAATCCTCCGAAGCTATACCAGCCACAGAGCCGCTTTCACGAACAAGACCTATCACTGTCCACATATCTATCAGCGAGGTCAGATTTGTGACTACAGCGCTTATACCTATTGGCAAAGCCATTGCAATAAGCTCATGCACTATCTCCCGGCGGCTCATGACCGCCTTTTCACTGACAACAGGTGTATGCGTAAAAGCTCTCAGCACCGCAAAGAACAGCAATGCTCCCAGCGAGGAAGCTGTGACTCCCAGTATACCTGCCGCAGCCGCAAGCGCCCTCACATCAGTTATAAACGGGAAATACCGCATTATCTCATCGTCGTGATCTATAGTATAGCCGCAAAGAAACAGACCTGCTCCGATCTTGACTATCCCCTCTGCCACCTGAGACAATGCCGTGGGATACATATTGCTGAGCCCCTCGTAATATCCCCTCTCCACCGCAGTGACACACCCGAAAAATATCGCCGGAGAAATCATGGCAACTGCCAGCGCCGCTTCCGGGCTGTCTGCCGAGTATTTACTGAATGGCATCGCCAGCAGTAGTGTTATAAAGCTTCCTGCAAGTCCTGCCGCAGAGAATAATGCCATTGCCGTCCGGCGTACACGCTCTGCGTTCTCATATGCGCCAAGTGCAGCGCTCCGGGCAGTCAGTCTTGCAACAGCAGAGGATATTCCTGTGACCGTTAATGCGTACACCGGCATGAAAAGACTGTAAGCGCAGCTGAAATAACTCATCCCAACTCCGCCCAGCATATTTGTGAGAGGTATTTTGAACAGCGCTCCAAGTACTTTAGCTGCGGCCGCCGATACCATAAGTATAACAGAACCTTTAAGAAAAGACTGCTTTTTCATCATTTCATCTCTTTCCATGTATATATTCACCAATTATACGCACTGTTCTTTGTAGCCTTCAACGATTATTGACCGGTTTCAACTAAATATATGTTGCAGAAACAAATAATATGTGGTATAATATAGAATAGACTATGTGTAATTTCAGAAAGGTTGGTCTTTACATCATGGAATATAAATTTTCAGACAAAGTTAACGGATTAAAAGCTTCTGCTATCCGTGAGATACTTAAATTTACCGCTGATCCTGAGGTAATTTCCTTTGCCGCAGGCAACCCTGCTCCGGAGGCTTTCCCAAAGGAGAGGATCGCTGAGATCTCTGCTGATCTCCTCAAGAACGATCCTATCCTCGCTCTCCAGTACAGCGTTACAGAAGGATATACTCCCCTCCGTGACTTTCTCAAGGGCTGGATGACAGAAAAGGGCTGCTTCCATAAGGAATTCGATGAGCTTATCATCACCTCCGGCGGCCAGCAAGCTAACGAGCTGTCATGTAAGGTGCTCCTCAATGAGGGAGATACCCTGCTCTGCGAGTCACCAAGCTTCATCGGTTCACTCAACGCTTTCCGTTCATATAACGTAAATCTGGTAGGCGTTGATATGGAGGATGACGGCATTGATCTTGAAAAGCTGGAAAACGCTCTCAAAACCGAGAAGAATGTCAAGATACTCTACCTCATCCCCAACTTCCAGAACCCTACCGGAAGGACTATGTCTCTTGAAAAGAGAAAGGCTGTATACGAGCTGGCCTGCAAGTACGATTTCATCATCCTTGAGGACGATCCCTACGGCGAGCTCCGCTTCGCAGGCAAGAACGTTCCCACAATAAAGAGCATGGATACTGAGGGCAGAGTTATCTACTCCAGCACATTCTCAAAGCTCATATCATCCGGATTCAGAACCGGTTATGTTTCAGCTCCTGCACCCATCGTTCAGAAAATGATCGTCTGCAAGCAGGTATCTGACGTTCACTCCAACATCTGGGCTCAGGTAGTATCACACCGCTTTATGACTACTGTTGACCGTGAGGCACATTTCAACAAGCTCCGTGATATCTACAGAGAAAAGTGCGGACTTATGTGCAGCTACATAGACGAGGGCTTCTCAAAGAAGATATCCTATATAAGACCTGAGGGCGGTCTCTTCATCTGGTGTACTCTCCCTGATGACTTCGACATGAATGCCTTCTGCACTAAGGCTGTGCAGGAATACAAGATCGCTGTAGTTCCCGGAAACTCCTTCAATATCAAGGAGAATGACGTAAGCCATTCATTCCGTCTCAACTACTCAACTCCTACAAACGAGCAGATAAAGAAGGGTATGGAGATACTCGCTAAGATGACAAGAGATATGCTCGACTGATAAATATGATTTTACGGGACAAGCTCCCTTAAAGATATGATTTTTACAATGAAAGGAAAATTCTTATGCCAAACAAAAATACAGGACGTTACAATGTAACTCAGAAATATTTAATGACAAGAGGTCAGGCTATAAACTTCCCCGCTAAGTTCTTCAATGCTAATTTCAAGAAGAACGATGTTTTCGGAGTTGTTATAGACATCCCTATGTCATCAGACGTTCTCACAACTATGGTCTGCTTCATCAACGGTGCAGCTAACCTCTACTTCAACAACGGCGGCGAGTACACCGGTGCTTCACAGAGATACAGAAATCTCGTTCAGGCTACTCATACTCTCGTTGCTAACGCAGGTCAGCTCCTTCCCAAATGTGAGAAGACAAACAAGTTCGATCTCCCTGTTGACAGAACAAGCAATATCTTCCTCCTTACAAAGGGCGGCATCTACAAGACTGAGATAAAGGCCGGCGTTCTTCCTGCTGAGGAAGTTGAAAAGCGCAATGTCTACGTTCTCTATCAGCGTGTTCTCGCAGAGCTCAGAAGCGCTCAGCTCAAGGACGACGCAGAGGCTCGCAAGAACAGATAAGGAGCTTTGCAATGGACGATAAAAAGCTGATATTCAGCGCTATACAGCCTACAGGCACTTTTACACTCGGAAACTATATCGGCGCTGTACGCAACTGGGCTCCGCTTCAGGATGAGTACAACTGCATTTACTGCGTTGCTGATATGCACGCTATCACTGTCAAGCAGGAGCCTGCAAAGCTCAGACAGAATACTCTTGCCGCTTATGCACTTCTCATGGCCTGCGGCATTGATCCGGAAAAGTCAATACTCTTCATTCAGAGCCATGTAAATACTCATGCTCTCCTCAACTGGGTGCTCTGCTGCAATACTCAGTTCGGTGAGCTCACACGTATGACTCAGTTCAAGGATAAGAGCCAGAAGCACCCTGACGATGTAAACGCAGGCCTCTTCACCTATCCTTCACTTATGGCCGCTGATATCCTCGCTTACAACGCTGATTTCGTACCTGTAGGCGTGGATCAGAAGCAGCACCTTGAACTTGCAAGAAATATAGCTCAGCGCTTCAACCAGCGCTACGGCGACTTCTTCACACTGCCTGAGCCCTTTATCATCGATATCGGTGCCAAGGTAATGTCGCTCCAGGATCCTACAAAGAAGATGTCAAAGTCTGACGAGAATCCTAATGCCTGCATCCTTATCCTCGATGACAAGGATACTATCATCCGCAAGTTCAAAAGAGCTGTTACAGACAGCGAGGCTGAGGTATGCTACCGTGAGGGCAAGGACGGCATCAATAACCTTATGGCTATATACTCCTGCGTTACAGGCAAGGACTACGCTGCTATCGAGTCTGAATTTGCCGGCAAGGGCTATGGCGACTTCAAGCTCGCTGTAGGAGAAGCTGTTGCAGATCACCTCGAACCTGTCCGCACTGAATTCGCACGTATCTCTCAGGATAAGGAATTCCTTAAGAAGTGCTATACAGAAGGCGCTGAGCATGCTTATAAGTACTCACGCAGGATCGTATCAAAGGTCTACCACAAGGTCGGCTTTGTAGATGTAAATTAAACAGAATTATAAATTAGTTCAGCAATATTATACTGATAATGAAATATACAGCAAAATACACAAACTGTACATTTATTTTATCGCTTATTGAACGTTATCTCCAAAAATGCAAAAAATATCTTGCATTTTGGCGGATTTTAGGGTATTATAGTATTTGGCCCGTCTTTTAGGAGGGTTTTTCATATGGTCGATTATCAGCAGAAACAACATTATTCAATAGATGACCTCATCGAAATAGTCAAGCTCCTTCGTGGCGAAGGCGGCTGTCCCTGGGACAGAGAACAGACCCACGAGTCCATAAGAAGCGATTTTATCGAAGAGACCTGCGAGGCGATCGAAGCGATCGATCTTAAGGACAGCGAGCTGCTTCGGGAAGAGCTGGGGGACGTTTTGCTCCAGGTGGTATTCCACTGCCGTATAGAAGAGGAATCAGGCTCTTTCAGGTTCGATGATATCTGCGATGAGGTGTGTAAGAAACTCATAATCCGTCACCCCCACGTTTTCGGCGACGTCCTTGCCGATAACACCGATCAGGTGCTAAAAAACTGGGACGCCATAAAGATGAAAACCAAGGGACAGGATACTTACACTGATACTCTGAACAGCGTTGCTAAGTCACTGCCTGCACTTATGAGAGCGCAGAAAGTCGGAAAAAGAGCTATGAGAGCAGGGATGGATTTCCGATGTGCTCAGGACGCTATCTCCTGTATCGACGCCGAAAAAGCTGAACTCGATAAGGCTGTCGCCAATAACGACCAGACCAATATCGAGGAGGAGATCGGCGATCTGCTGTTTTCATGCGTTAACGCCGCACGCCATCTCGGTGTAGACGCTGAACTCGCACTAAAAGCTGCTACAGAAAAATTTATAAAGCGCTTTTCTATCACCGAAGAGCTTGTCAGTGCGGATAAGCTCGATATGAAGGACCTGCCTATAGAAAAATTGGATGTATATTGGGACAAGGCTAAACATATTATCAATTCGGAGGTAAGTAAAAATGACTAAGACTGAACTTATCAATTCAATCGCTGACAAGGCTAACTGCACTAAGAAGGACGCTTCAGCAGCTCTCGAGGCTACTATCGCTGCTATCCAGGAAACTCTTGAGACTGGTGAAAAGGTGTCTATCACAGGTTTCGGTACATTTGAGATCCGTGAGAGAGGCGAAAAGGTTTGTATCAACCCCAGAACTAAGGCTAAGATGACCTGTCCTCCTTGCAAGGCTCCTGCTTTCAAGGCTGGAAGAACTCTCAAGGAAGCAATCAACAAGTAATGACAGACCGGGACAGGCTATTGTTAGTCTGTCCCTTTTTATTAAGGAGATAATATGAGACTTGATAAATACCTCAAAGTAACACGTCTTATCAAGCGCCGCACAGTTGCCAATGAGGCCTGCGACGCTGAAAAGATCATTGTCAATGGTAAGGTCGCCCGTGCATCCTACGATGTAAAGATTGGCGATATCATTGAGATAAATATGGGCACACGCCCTCTTAAAGTCAAAGTGCTCAACGTTACCGAGCACGCTACTAAGGAAAATGCCGCTGACAATTACACAGTGGTCGAATAATAAGACCTCCTGTCTGACTATTTTACTCAGATAGGAGGTCTTGTTCGTTACTTGCGGAAAAACTATCTTTAAGTGTGTACTCAAAAAAACTCCTGCCTGAGCAAATATCCAGGCAGGAGAGCTTATTATTTGGTATTATGGATATCCCAGCGTGGAGAGCAGAGCTTGGCAGCCTTTGTGCCGTCGAGCATATTATTATACTCCAGCTTTGAGAGATCGAGGAAACGGTAATTGATCTTCTCATCCTTACCGCCGCCGAATATTCCCTTGATCTTGGAAAGTGCTCCGCTGTTTGACTTCTGAAGAACAGCGCCGAGGCGGTGATGCTCTCTCATAAATGCTATGATATCAGCCGCAGTTGTAAGAAGCTTATCACTTACATTGTATATGCCGGCATAGCTCATATCGTCCGCATTCTTAACGAAGCAGAGTATGAAATCCACAAGATTGTGTACGCAGCAGAACTGGAAGCCGTACTGTCCTTTACCGGATACGAAATTTGAACCGTCCTTAGGATCAGTTATCTTTGCCATAAGGTTCTCGGTATAGTTCAAAGTATACACCGGCGAATATCTTGTGATACAGCACATTATTTCCTTGTGATGCTGATACTCCTCTATAAGCGCCTTTTCAGACGCTATTTTCATCTGAGCGTAATTTGTAGACGGCTTGAGAACATGATCCTCTCGTATAGGCTCACGGGATTTCGGGAATTCATATACCTGATCTGTACTGAGAAGGACTATCTTCTTCACGTTCTCGCTCATTGCGTATCTGTACATGAACTTATCGCACTGCTTGGATTCCTGCATCTCATGGTCTGTAACGATAGGACCAAGGTCGTTATCCACTGTACAAGCGGCGTGAATAAGCACTGATACGTCATTTTTTTCAAATATTTCTGCGTAGGTGTCTTTATCTGTAGGAGTTGCCTGAACAAAAGAATAGTTGAGTTTACCTTCATTGTATATGCCCGGCTCTCTATCTACAGCTATGACTTCAAAACCTTTCTTTAGCAATCCGGAACAGATATGCTGTCCAATAAGTCCGCATCCTCCGGTAACTACTACTGTCTCCATAATCATAGCCTCCTTTCCGAACATTGAAATATTCTAACCATATTATTATAACACTTTTTTGCCATTATTATCACTATATTATCTAATTGCTATTTTTACGGAAATAACTGGGTTATTTGTCTCCATTCACTTTGTCGAGTTCATTCTGCACTTCACTTGCTATTGCATCATAGGTCTCGTTCCACGGAACGCCTCTTGTTGTCTGACGGAGATTTGTATTGAGTATCTCTGCACAGTCTTCTGAAACGCCGTTTGCAACGTCTATAACAGGGTTATCCTCTGCAAGCTCGTTCATCTCTTCACGCATTTCGACCATTTCGTCTGTCCAGCCATAGTCGTCCTTGAACATAGTACCTGTGATGTCGTGGATATCGTCATTGACGAGGCAGTAACGATAGCAGTCCAGATATTTTGCCACACCTTCAGGATTATGGCCGCCGTTGACAAATGCATAGGCCTCCATTTTCATCGGTATGTAGTATTCATCCGCCTTAGGATCTCTCGGCATTGGTACGAAGAACATATCCTCGCCGTATTTCTGCTTCCATACATCAGGTGTATAGTACAGCTCATAAAGTCCTACAGGATAGAAGAGGAGCTTACCCTCGCCGATATAATTAGGCTTGACCTCCCAGCCGTAACCTGGGCCGCCTATAGCAACATAGCCCTTCTGGTAAAGGTTGAACATCCAGTTCTGGACACGCTCCATAGCCGGATCGCCCAAATTGCTGACGAGCTTTCCGTTTTCTATGCCTACAGCAGGCTTGCCTATTGTATTTATAAGGCCGTTCTCGAACCACCAGCCATCGATACCGTATCTCTGGTTGTCCCAGTCCACGAACTGCTCAAGCATACTCTCAAATGTATCCCAGTTCCACTTGCCCTCTGCGTAGAGGTCAGCAGGATCATCCAGTCCGGCTTCCTGCATAGTCTTGCGGTTATACATTACAGCCACCAGGTCACCTGTAGTCTGAGCAACGGCTGCATAGTGCTTGCCGTTCCACATGATGCTGTCATTAGCTTCCTTCATATCCTCCCAGAGCGGAGAATCGAAATCGATATAATCATCAGCAGGAATGAACATATCCTTCACGGCACCTCTTGGCAGAGCATCATTGTCTCCTGCATAGAAGAAATCTATTCCCTCGTCGCTGTCAATAAGACGAGCAAGCTCATCATAGCGGTCAGCATAAGCGACGTTGTGGTATTCTATATTTCCGCCGTAGAGCTCCTGGAAAAGCATCAGATCGGCAGGAGTTTTCTTGCCTGTATCATCCGGATTAATATCCCATGTTGCAAACCATTTTATTGTCTTATTACTGAGTTCTCCAGTAAGTGGACAATCCTCATCATTCCTTGCTATATCGAGGATCTGGTCACTTTTCTCCTTGGCCATGGTCTGATCCTCATGATTATCAGAGCCGCTGCTGGCGGATGAAGAATCAGACGATGAGCAGGCTGTGACAGCGAATGATCCTGTCAGGATAAGAGCCCCCAGCAATGCCTTTAATTTTTTCATTTGCACAACCCCTTATAACGAACGTGTACCCTCATCGGGACACAGTATTGTTCACATACTTTATTTTATTATAACACTTAGTACTATGTTCTGTCAATATCCATTTTTCATAGAAATATAGTGAAATAATAGTGAAAATACTCAATAGGAATGAAAAAATATGTTTCTTGATTATTAATAGCGCACAAAAATTGTACAATTCATTTTTTGTACATTCATCTGCATAACCTGCCCGATATACGGAATGCACAGCTTTCCCTCATATTGCATATTGCACAGCCTTTTGCCCGCTGCTTCACAGGTTCATCTGATATGCCTATTATCGCTGTTACCGATTTTGACGGTATAAGCAGGTCGCTTGCGGTCACAGTCAGTCCTATGCGGCGCTGTGCGTTCAGCACGTTAAGCAGGCTGCTCTGTAATTCCAGCGGAAGATCCCCGTAGCCGGGGCTGAATCTCCAGGTGCGGTATGGAGCGTCTATTTTAGCAAATATCTCTTCCTCAGCCATATTGCAGACCTGCTCTACAGCGGCGCTGCAAAGGCTGTCTATCGCAAGAGAGAGGGCCATATCCGTTATGGCAGTCTGCCTTATCAGCTTGTCAGCCTCCCCTGAGAGTGTTGCCGCCATGAGTACCGCCTTCCGGCAGCCGCTAAGGTGCTTTTTTATATCATTTCCCGTAAGCAGTACAGATGTCCCTGCAAGGAGTATCCCATCCTCACGCTCTTCTATAGGCAGCTCACGGCAGACGTACTGAGGCCTTATACAGCTCAGTACCATTTTCTCACCCCTGTCAAGAAGCTCCTTCAGCCGCTCATCAGGCTCGCCCCTGACTCCCATGTACCGGGAAGCCTCTCCTTGGGATATCTCCCCCAGCTTCATCATAAGCCTATGATACCGGATACGGCTTCGCTGATCTTTCTTGCAACATAGGGATTGTTCATGGTATAAAGATGTATACCGTCAACTCCGCTTGCCACAAGGTCAACGATCTGGTTTACTGCGTAGGCTATACCAGCATCACGCAGAGCCTCCGGATTATGCTCATATCTCTGCATTATCTTAACGAATTTCCTCGGCAGACTTGCTCCGCAGGTCGTTACCATGCGCTCGATCTGATTCTTGTTTACCACCGGCATAATACCCGCCTCAATAGGCACGTTTATACCTGCCAGGGCTGCCTTCTCACGGAAATCATAAAATGTATCATTGTCAAAGAAAAGCTGAGTTATAAGGTGATCTGCGCCGGCATCCACCTTTTTCTTCAGGTTCATTATATCCTCCACCAGGTTATCTGCATCCGGATGACACTCCGGATAGCAGGCTCCTGCTATATCGAACTTGCCCTGACTGCGGATATAGCTTATAAGATCGCTTGCATAATGGAAGTCCTGCTTAGGTGGGATATTCGGATTTATGTCTCCCCTCAGAGCAAGGATATTCTCTATCCCTCTTGCCTTTATCTCATTAAGAGTAGCATTTATCTCATCCTTGGAATAGTTGATGCAGGGAAGATGTATCATCGGTGTGATACCCGATTTCTTGATACGTGATGCGATCTCGCAGGCATATCCACCGTTTCCGCTGCCGCCTGCACTGAATGTAACACTTATGAAATCAGGTTTAAGTCCCTGAAGCTCATCCAACGTATCATATATCACCTCGATAGGGCTTGTTTTTTTAGGTGGGAATATCTCAAACGAAAAGACCGTTTTCTGGTCAAATAATTCTCTTATCTTCATTATAGCTCCCCTTTCAGTCAATGGACCAGTCTATCTCTTTCATGCCGTTTGCACGAAGGAATTCATTTGCTCTTGAAAAATGTCTGCATCCGAAAAAGCCGTTATACGCTGACAACGGGCTCGGATGTGCAGCTGTCAGTATAAGATGTGCAGGATTGGTGATATACATCCGCTTGCTCTTGGCGTCAGCTCCCCACAGCATGAATACCATAGGCTTTTCACGCTGGTTAAGCAGCTTTATAACGTCAGTGGTAAACTGCTCCCAACCCAGGCCATGGTGGCTTCTCGCCTGATTTGCTCTTACTGTCAGCACTGAATTCAAGAGCAGCACTCCGTCCTGTGCCCATTTTGTAAGCTCGCCATGCTTTCCAAGATTATCTACGCCGATATCATCACGTATTTCCTTGAATATGTTCACGAGCGACGGAGGAGGCGCTATACCACGCCTTACAGAAAAGCTAAGGCCATGTGCCTGACCTTCACCGTGATAGGGATCCTGGCCGATTATGACGCATTTGACGTCATTATAAGCCGTGTACTTCATGGCATTGAATATATCATACATCCCCGGAAATATACGCTGCGTCTTGTACTCAACAATGAGCTTTTTCCTTAGCTCAAGGTAGTATTCCTTATCGAACTCCCCTTTCAGGAGCTCATCCCAGTCGTTTTCAAAATTAACCATAGCTGTAACCTCATCATAATAAATAAAGGGCGGTAAAAGCCGCCCTTTTCTTAGTTGTAGATAGTATCCTCATAATACTTGAACTTTACGAGCATATTCTTCTTATATGTAAGTGATCCCTGCTGATTGAATGGTATCTTTTCATATGCCTCAGCAGAACATTCTATAGTGACCTGCTGGCCTTTTCTTGTCATAAACACCAGCTCGTAGTACTCATCGACAAGCTTGACCTGTCCGGTACTCTCAATGATCCTCATTCTGTCGTCAGTCTTGCGTATAAGAGTTGCCATTTCAACGATCGGTCCTGAGACCTTTTTCTGTGCGGGCTCAGAAGCCTTGCTTGGCTTAGCTGCCGGAGGTTCTCCGCCGCTGCCAGCCTTGACACGATGCATCATATAATCCTCTTCCGCACCCTCTTCATTCAGGAATACAGCCATTATTCTTCTGAATGAGCTTTTGCCGCTGAAGAGCAATATGACCACTATAAGTATAACAACGATACCCGCCAGCAGGATCAGCAGGTTTTTCAGCTGCTCTGTCATTTTTCTATCCTTCCTTCAAGCCTTATCAAACGGGAAAATTACCCCAAGTTTATTTTCATATTAATATTATAATATATTTCTTTCTGTTTTGCAAGATATATTTGCAAATTTCCGGCGGATATGTTATAATTTAGTAGAAATTTTACATCCGGAGGGGTAATATGCAGCGAATTCTTGGCTATATGAGGAAAGCTATCAACGAATTTGGCCTTATACAAAACGGTGACAAGGTCTGTGTCGGAGTATCAGGCGGTAAGGACAGTCTCGTTCTGCTTGTGGGGCTTCACAGGCTGAGGAGCTTCATTGGCATAGATTTTCAGGTCTGCGGCGTAACTATAGATCCCGGATTTGGCGGCAGAGCGGGTGATTACTCAGCCGTTGAAGAGATGTGCGATAGTCTCGGGATAGAGTACCATATCATCCGCACTCAGATCGGAGAGATTGTATTTGATATCCGCAAGGAGCCAAATCCATGCTGTCTCTGTGCTCATCTCCGCAGGGGCGCATTACAGGACGCAGCTCTGCAATTCGGCTGCAACAAGCTTGCTCTCGGTCATAATATGGACGATACTGTTGAGACATTCTTTATGAACCTTTTCAACGAGGGACGCATCGGCTGCTTCTCGCCTGTCACCTTCCTTGAAACTAAGGACATCTACATGATACGTCCGCTGGTTCTTGCTCCGGAGAAGGATGTGCGCCGTGCAGCAAGGCGTGAGGGATACCCTGTTGTTGCGTCACTATGTCCGGCAGACGGTCACACTAACCGGCAGAAAACCAAGGACTTCATTACAGATATGCAGCGTAAGGATCACGGCTTTCGTGAGCGGATATTCGGTGCTATACGCCGCAGCGATCTTGAAGGCTGGGCGGGTTCAGGAAAATAAAAAAAGCCTCTCCTTTCGGAGAGGCCATTTTATTCTGTTTAGAATTCAGGGACTAACTAATTAGTCTTCCTTCTTTCTGAGAGCAAATGCTGTACCAACAGCGATTGCAAGACCAGCAGCAGCAACGCCTACGCCAGCAACACCTGTCTTAGGTGAGTTGGACTTAGGTGTAGTTGTTGTAGCAGCAGCCTTCTTCTTTGTTGTTGTTGTAGCAGCAGCAGCCTTCTTTGTAGTTGTTGTTGTGCCATTTCCAGCTGTTGTTGTTGTTGTATCAACAGGAGCTGTTGTTGTAGTTGTTGTATCAACAGGAGCTGTTGTTGTAGTTGTTGTAGATGTAGATGTTGTAGTTGTAGTAGTTGTTGTAGTTGTTGTTGTAGTTGTAGTAGTTGTTGTACCACCAGTTACCTTGATGTAACCATTCTCGATACCCTGTGTGAATACATAAGCCATGTGGAGCTTACCATTAGCTGACTGGTTCTCATCATAGAACAGGTCACCTGTCTTACCATCGTACTGATATCTGATACCGATAGGATAGATATCTCCGCCCTTAGCATCAGCAGGAAGCTTGAACTGCATCTTGTAGATCTTACCAGCATAGAGCTCGTTTCCGCCAGCAGATGAAGCAACAGATACGAGACCTGGCTCGATCTTTGTTACCTGTGTAGAGAAGCCATTGAGAGCATCCTGAGCATCAGAAACCTGATTGCCTCTGTATTCCTGAACTTCCATACGTGTATCCCAAAGGATGTGGAATGCGATAGTTGAAACTACCTTCTCGGGTCCATCGTATGAGATATTTACAGTCTGAATTGAGTTAGGTGCTACTGAAGCATCAACCTCAATCTTATCAATTTTAACTTCCGGGCCATTTGCACTGTAGCTGCTTGGATCGATCTTTGTTGAACCCCAAGCTGTAGGCTGTACCCAGTATGATCCATCGTACTTAGCCTCTGCGTTATCCTGCTTATCGCAGTAGTTTGCCATAGGTGTAGAAGCAGCGAATGCTGTCATTGAAGCCATAGAAGCTGTAAGAGCTGTTGCACCAATTGCAGCAAAAGTTCTCTTAAGAGTATTCTTCATTGTTTTCATTTCCTTTCAGATAATTAATTTTTTATCTTGCCTGCCGCCTTTCGGCGGCAGGTAAAAAAGCTTGATTACTGACCAAGGGTGCCGAGAATCTCGTCCCAGGTCTCCTTACCATACTTATGGTTGTTTGTTGTGATACCGAAGTACTTAAGGTCAAGTGTAGCGTCAGCGCCGTCGATAGCTCTGTCGTTCTTCTTGCCTGGCTTCCAGTTATCTGTAAGTTTTGAATCAACATCTGCGAGGAATACTGAGAACTCATCGTAGATTGACTCAGGGCCTGTAACAACAGGATTGATGTTGTTCATCTGGATTGTGTTTCTGTCAACGAAGCCACCGCTTGAAGCCTGTGTGCTACCGAAGTACTTGAGGATAAGTGTTGCGTCTGAACCGTCAACCTCGTTGCTGAGGTCAGCGTCGCCCTTAACGCCGATGTAAACGTCTACAGTGATATCGTAGCCTTCTACATCCTTGAGAACATCGTTTCTGTAGTAAACAGGGATCTCATACTTGAAATCTGTCTCTGATGCGCTGTATGTGTTTGAAGGTGTAGCATCACCGAATGTAAGTCTGTCAGTGATATCTACAGCATTCTCTGTTGTTTCGCCGAGAACGATTAAGTTTCCGTTATCATCCTTGATCTCGTTGCCTGCCTCATCAATCGCAATATCCTGAGTCTTGATGTAGAGCATTGCCTCTTCGATCTGAGCCTCATTGAATGCCTCGTCAGTGTCGAGGTAGAAACCAGCGCTTGTCTTAACAGTTGCGTATCTTGTAACTTCAACTGTCTTCTTGCCAGTTACAGTTGTTGTAGTTGTAGTATCAACAGGCTCTGTTGTAGTTGTTGTGGATGTTGTATCAACAGGAGCTGTTGTAGTTGTTGTGGATGTTGTATCAACAGGAGCTGTTGTAGTTGTTGTAGATGTTGTATCAACAGGAGCTGTTGTAGTTGTTGTAGATGTTGTATCAACAGGAGCTGTTGTGGTTGTTGTGGATGTTGTATCAACAGGCTCTGTTGTAGTAGTTGTTGTTGTTGTATCAACAGGAGCTGTTGTAGTTGTTGTAGATGTTGTTGTCTTAGTATCAGTAACAACGACTCTCTTGATCTTTACATCTACATCGCCGCCCTTAGCATCGATGTCTGCGAAGTTTGCAGCACCCTCGAAGATCTTGTAAGAGCTTACATATGTTCCGAAGTTCGGATCGTCAGCCTTTGTAACGTTGTAGTATTCCTTAACTGCATCAGCCTCAGCATCCTCGAATGTACCGTAAACAGTAACCTTCTTGTCAGAAAGAGCTACATTGAAATCATTGAGATTATCAATGAATGTGCCGAGCTCAGCAGCTGTGATATCAACTGAATTAGGAGCAGCAGCATTATTTACCATCTCAAGAGCTGTGCTGTATGCATTTGCAACAGTCTTCTTAGCAGCGATCTCAGCAGCTGTTGATGGAACTGTTCTGTCTATCTTATGTCTGTTAAGGAACTTTGTAGTTGCTTCAGCAGCCTCAGCAACGCTTGAGTAGCTAACTGACTTTGTCATAGCACTCTTGTAGATGTTTGCTGCGATTCTCACCTTGTTTTCAAGCTGAGCGATCTTTGCATCGAACTTAGCAACAGCCTCGTCAGCCTTATCAGCAGCAACTTCCTTCTTGATAGCAGCCTCGCCGATCTCCTTGATCTGCTGTAAGCACTTAGCGCCGTAAGCAAATGTCTCTCCAGGGCCGAACTCACCTGCATCGTTCTTGTACTTGAACTCTACAGGAACAGTTGTGCCATCATTAAGAGCAGATGACTTGATTGTTATGGTAAAGGAACCGCCGATCTTAACACTTGAGAAATCAACATTGTTAAGAGCAGGAGCGTTGTACTCCTTTGCTATCTGGCTGAGAGCCTGTCCAGGAGTCTTGTCCCAGTTACCGTTGAGGTTAGGCTGTGTTACCTTACCATTGATGATAAGATCACCGTCGGTAATGTCATAAGTTACATCCTCATCGAGAAGTCTTGCAGCTACCTGCTTTGCAGCTTCCTCATAAGGGCCTGCATATGAAACGATAGAATCAACGAACTTTGCTGCGTCGATTGTTCCGTGTGACTTACCCTGGTCTTCTGCGAATTCGATGAAGCTGGCAACTAATGTATTCCAGCTTGATTCTGTCTCCTGTGGAGCAATGTAGAGAATCTTATCGAGTGTGATTGACTTTACGTTGCTTTCTGCCTGTACAGCGCCGGATTTTGCAAGATCCGCAGTGTCAACGCTTACTGCGAATGAAGTTGTCAGGCACTGTGTGAGAGCAAGCGGAACAGCAGCAGCTGCTGCTACAGCTCTCTTGAATAATGAGTTCTTCATTGTTCTATACCTCTCTAACATATTTATTTACTCCGAGCCCCATACCCTATGTACAGAACGTGGTTTAATCGGAGCCTGATTTCTCGTCGGTTACAGGGATATACCTATAGCTCGCCCAGAAATTCATAACTACATTTTAGCATATTCATTGCAATAAGTCAAGCAGAACTGTCTATTTTTTTCAAAAATTATTGACGATTAATCGTCCCCATTTTTGTGCTTATTTCACAAGGTATTGGCCATATTAACCCAATTTTTCCATTTATTAGAACTAATAAGATTTTTATTCACAGATGGTTTTGGCCTGAGAACAACATATCATTTACTTATCGCATTATATCACAGCTATATCGCATAGTCAAGCAAAATTTTTGCAAAAAAAGCAGGCCCGAAGGCCTGCTCTCTTTTTGTTTAGTTTGCTGAACCGCCGAATCTGTTCGGAACTGCTTCATTCCAGCACTCATAGTACCAGCTTGAAGAGTCGTCTACTCTTCGGAGTACAAGGCCGAAGTACTTCAGGATCAGAGTTGCGTCTGTTCCGTCGATATTTCTGTCCTTCTTAGCAATTGTCCAGTTGTCTTCGCTCCACTCGTCTTCAGTTACATCGCAGAGGAATGCTGCGAGCTGCTCTAGCGGATCGTCAACGCCTGTTACGAATGTTGAGTTTCTTGTAAGCTGGATTGTATCACGGTCTACTGTAGTACCGCCGACACCACCGCTTATCTGACCGAAGTACCAGAGTACGTCGGTTGCATCACTACCGTCTGCTACGTTGTTCAGGTTAGCATCACCCTTGACACCGATGTATGCGGTGATGTAGAGCGGATTGCCATCCTTATCAACGAGTGCGAGATCATCATAGTATACCTGAACCACGTCATCGTAGATGAAGTCGTTACGTGTTGCAACGTGATCATCAGTTACAGTTGCACGGCGTGCATCATAAACCTTAGCAGGTGTAAGACCATTGTAGTTGATCTTGCTGTAGTCGATCTCGGTTCTGAGCTCAGGTGCCTGCTCAACGCCGTCTATTTCATAAACGTCATAGATATTGAGCTTTGTTACCTGCTCCTTATCGAATCCGCCTACTACACCAGGCTGACGCTGACCGTCATCGTGGCTGAAGTAGAAGCCAGGCTTTGTATCGATCTCAGCATAAGAACGTACAAGTTTCTTCTCTGAAGGTATATGAGTTACCTTGATCTTTCCATCAACAGGAACGATTCTGCCTGCAAGAGTTGAAGTATTGCCGTCCTCATCAGAAATTGTAAGGATAGAAAGGTCGATTGTGTAATCGCCGTCTGCACAATCCTCAGGGATAGCAAACTCAATTTCAATTACTGTCTTTCCGTCCTCAGAAGCTACTGATGTGCCGATCGGATTATGGAACTGGAATGTTCCGTCAGAAGTGTTACCTGTGATAGGAGCACCGTAAGCGTCAGATGTTTCGCCGTAACCAGCGATTCCAACAGGTGTCTCAGGAACAACTGTAAAGTCTACACCGCTTATAGGAAGCTTTGCGCCGTTAGGATCATCTACGACGATCTTAACCTTTACAGTCTGACCAGGCTGACCTTCTGCATCCACTACTCTCCATATGATTGCTCCAGCAGGTATTGGCTTTGTAGTAGTTGTTGTGGATGAAGTTGAAGTTGTTGATGTTGTTGTGGTTGTTGTGCTTGATGTTGATGTTATGTCTGATGTTGAAGATGTTGTTGAGATGTCAAATGTTGTTGTAGTTGTTACAACGTCGCCGGTTGTTGTAGTTGTTGTTACTACATCACCAGTTGTTGTTGTAGTTGTTACTACATCACCAGTTGTTGTAGTTGTTGTTACTACGTC
>LVAK01000193.1 GCA_001604035.1 Clostridiales bacterium Firm_05 | reverse complement strand
TCGGAGCCGGCAGAAGTAATGTGAAACCACCGTTCTGCATTACCTGCCTCGGCTTGACCGATATAAATATCTGAAAAAATTGGAGGAAAAACTATGATACTCGTAAACACAGATCACATCAACGGAAAGAATATTGCAATGCTGGGCCTTGTAAAGGGTTCAACGATCCAGTCAAAGCATATCGGCAAGGACTTCATGCAGGGACTTAAGACAATGGTCGGCGGTGAGCTCAAGGGCTACACAGACATGATGAATGAGGCAAGAGAGATAGCTACCTCACGTATGATACAGGAAGCTCAGTCAATGGGCGCTGACGCTATCGTAAACGTAAGATATGCAACATCTGCTATCATGCAGGGCGCTGCTGAGGTAATGGCTTACGGAACAGCAGTTAAATTCGTATGACAGAAATGCTGGATAAACTCAGACAGGGCGTAACTACGCCCTGTTATGTTATAGATGAAGAAAAGCTCCGGAAAAATCTGGAGATACTCAGAGGAGTGCAGGAGCGCACAGGTGCTAAGATACTTCTGGCGCAGAAGGCTTTTTCCTGCTATCATCTCTACCCCATGATCGGGGAGTACCTTGCGGGTACAGCCTGTAGCGGACTTTATGAAGCAAAGCTGGGCTACGAGGAAATGGGCAGGGAGAATCATGTGTTCTCAGCGGCTTACAGAGAGGCAGAGATAGATGAGATAATATCTTACTGCGGACATATCATCTTCAATTCCTTCTCGCAGCTTGACCGTTACCGTGACCGTGTACTTGCTGCCGGGAAGAAGATAGGACTGCGTGTAAACCCGGAGTGCTCAACTCAGGAAGGACATGAGATATACGATCCCTGTTCTCCGGTATCGAGACTGGGCATTACAAGGAGAAATTTCCGTGCCGATGATCTTAGAGGAGTTACAGGACTTCATTTCCATACACTCTGCGAGCAGAATTCTGACGATCTTGAGAAGACACTTGACGCAGTTGAGGAGAAATTCGGCGAGTTTCTTTCCGATATGGAATGGATAAATTTCGGCGGAGGTCATCACATAACCCGTGAGGATTATGATATACCAAGGCTGGAAAGCTGTATACGCCGTATGCAGGAGAAGTACGGGCTGGAGGTATATCTGGAGCCCGGCGAGGCCATAGCTCTCAACGCAGGCTATCTTGTCACAGAGGTGCTTGACCTGACGGAAAATGATATGCCGATAGCGATACTTGATACATCTGCGGCGTGTCATATGCCGGATGTACTGGAAATGCCATATCGTCCTCCGCTTTTCGGAGCAGGTGAAGAGGGAGAGAAGAAGTACTCCTACAGGCTTGGTTCACAGACCTGTCTGGCAGGAGATATGATAGGAGTGTATTCATTTGATGAGCCGCTGAGCATTGGCGACAGGCTTGTATTCGGTGATATGGCTATATACTCTATGGTAAAGAACAACACCTTCAACGGTATGCCGCTGCCGTCGATACTGCTGCTCAGATCTGACGGTTCAATTGAAATGCTGAAAGAGTTCGGTTACGAGAATTTCCGTACAAGACTATAAAAAAGGCCTGCTGTATATACAGCAGGTCTTAGCTTGTAGGGCAAGTCTGATTCCATATGGAAACAAGCAGGGGCGCACATTGTGCGCCCCTGCAATTGGGTATTCTGCGTATTTGCTTTTGTAGGGGACGCCGCCCTCGGCGTCCCGAAGCAGTTCTTATAGTTCTCAAGCCTGCTGAACATACATCAGGTCTAAGTGTGTCAAAAAACTAAAATTGAGTGGATGATGTGGGCATAGCCCCCTACAAATTAAGTAAGAATAGGCAAAATGTAGGGGCTGATGCCCACATCAGCCCGTGCCTTACAATTTAAAATTGTCTTTTCAAAAGACTAAGACCTGCTGTATACACAGCAGGTCTTTTTATACTCACTTGTTTATGCGTGAATTGATATACTGTTCGAGTATATCGATAGTTTTGTCGATGCCGAGCCTGCTGCTGTTGATACTGAGGTCATAGAGACGGGAATCGCCCCAGTGGCCTGAGCAGTGGTAGTTGTGGTAGCGCTTACGTTTCTTGTCCTTTTTGGCGATGAAGGACTTTGCATCCTCTTCTGAAAGCTCATATATCTTCATTACACGCTTGATCTTTTCCTCCATATCGCCAAGGATAAAGAGTGAGATAAGTGCAGGATATTTCCTGAGCTTTGTCTCCGCACATCTTCCTACTACTACAAATGATTCGCCGCTCTTTGCCTTTTCATCGAGGAACTCAAACTGCATTTCAGCGATATTATCCTCAATAGAGTTGCTGTAGCCGTTGACTCTTCTTGAAAGAATTTTCAGCTTCGGTGCTTCGTTGTATTTTTCTACTTCTTCCGGAGTGAGACCGGTCTTTTCAGCGATCTCAGTGATGAGGTGACGGTCATAGATCGGGATGTTGAATCTCTTTGCAAGCTCTTCTGCAATGGCACGGCCTGCGCTGCCGAATTCACGGCCTATTGAAATAATAAACTGAGACATAGATCATACCTCCATATACGATACAGTCGTAATCTTGTATCAAAGATATCTTACGATTATGTAAACATTTGATATTGCGAGAACGATAATTGTGGCAGGTGCAAGCTTCCTGCAGTATTTTCCCCAGCCGATAGGATGACCGTTCTTTGCGGCAACAGAAGTTCCGACAACATTTGCGGAAGCTCCGATAGGTGTAGCGCTGCCGCCGATATCGGTACCGATAGAGAGTGCCCATGCAAGTGTATTGAGGTTGACACCTGATGTAGCTGCAAGGCTCTGTATAACCGGTACCATAGTTGCTGCGAATGGGATATTGTCCACAAAAGCGCTGGCGATAGCAGAGACCCAGAGGATAATAGCTATCATGAGCATTGTATTGCCGCCGCTTATCTTCTCGATGAAGTCAGCTATGAGCTCAAGGATGCCGGTCTCTTCAAGTCCGCCTACAACGATGAACAGTCCGATAAAGAATACCAGTGTCTTGTAGTCAACCTTTTTGAGGAGCTCAATTGCGTGCTTTCCGGATGTAAGGAGTGTAATAACTGCAATGAAAAGTCCGATAGTTGCTACAGTAAGGTGAGTTGTAGCGTGAGTTATGAGCAGTATAACTGCCATGCCGAAGATGACGCTGCTTATTGCAAAGTCTTTCTTATTAGTTATAGCCTCGGAGGGATTGGGAAATTTGCTCATATCAATATTGCTGCCGTGTTCGCTTGCGATCTCCTTGCGGAAAACGAAGTAGAAGAAGATCACGGATACTACGAGAGAAATACCGGCAACAAGACCTGTATTTGTAAGGAAGTCGAAGAAAGAGAATCCGAGTGATGTACCCACGATGATGTTTGGCGGATCTCCGCACATTGTAGCCGAACCGCCAAGGTTAGCGCAGAATATCTCTGCAAGTATCATAGGCACCGGATTGAATTTAAGGAGCTGAGCCAGCTCAATAGTAACTGCCGCAAGGAACATGATAACAGTGATACTGTCGATAAACATAGAAAGAACGGCAGACATTATCATAAATGTAATGAATATCGGGATAGTCTTACATTTTACAAGGTAGGCGATCTTCATGCAAAGCCACCGGAAGAACCCGGCTTTTGCCATACCCTCGACCATTACCATCATACCGGCAATGAATAATATCGTTGCCCAGTTTATACCTTTGCTTTCACTTTCAGTCACCTGATACCAGAAGTCCTTGGTCGCAAAGCCTTTAATGGCCAGCGTGTCCCATATTGCTTTTCCGTCACGAAGGCAGATACCGAATACCACTGTAAGGGTAAGGATACCGCTTCCGAGGGTGACGTAATGCCGCTCTATCTTATCCAGGACTATCATGATGAACATAGCCACGAATATGATGACGGCAAAGATCTGTGCTGCTGTCATAAATTACCTCCCAGAATTGCAGCTTCCTGCTGCATACTTCTCCTGCTCATGAGCTTCTTTTATATACAGCAAAGGCAGGAAAACAAAAAACCAAATGGAATTATAGCACATTTTGAAGCTTAATTCAAGGGAAATCGGCCTTTTTTAGTTTTAATTATTATTTTCTGCAAAAGCGGCTTGTATATTCTCTTTTGCGGCAGTTTTTTGTGTAATATGTCAAGAAAATAACGAAGTTTTTTACTGATAAGAAAATGAAAAGCTTAACAGGGATTGCTTCTCATTTTTTTGCTATTGCAATTTTATTATATGTGTGATATAATTTAACAGTATAAAAGTTAACGGGGGATGATAAAATGATGTACTTTCTGCTTATCGCAGGATTTGTACTGCTTATAAAGGGCGCAGATTTTTTTGTTGACGGCAGCTCGGCTGTGGCAAAGAAATTTAAGGTGTCTCCGCTAATAATAGGTATGACGATCGTTGCAATGGGTACCAGCCTGCCTGAGACATCTGTCAGCGTCAGCGCATCTCTTGCCGGAAAGAATGACCTTTCCATAAGCAATGTGGTGGGCTCGAACATATTCAACCTTATGATAGTTGCAGGAGTCTGTGCAGTATTCAACCGATTGCCTGTCAGCGGGATTGCGCTTAAAAGAGACTTTCCTGTATCTGTAGCAGCAGCTCTTGTACTCATAGGATTCGGTGGGCTGCTGGGTGAAGTTCCAAGGTACGGCGGATTAATACTCCTTCTGCTCTTTGCAGGCTTCCTCTGGCTGATGATACACAGCGCACTTAAGGCAAGAGAAGAGGCGGATGAGGAGTATAAGGACATTGCCAACTGGAAGTGTGCTCTGTTCATACTCGGAGGTATCGCTGCCATAGCTGCCGGAGGAAAAATGGTAGTAGAAGGTGCATCGGATATCGCAAGAAACTTCGGTATGTCTGATAATCTTATCGGAATGACTATAGTTGCCCTGGGTACGAGCCTTCCTGAGCTGGTCACTTCCATAGTTGCCGCAAGGAAGAAAGAAACGGATATGGCTCTCGGAAACGTTATCGGATCAAATATATTCAATATCCTGTTCGTGCTCGGTATTGCCGCAACTATTTCTCCTATGGGCTTTACACTTGAAAATACTATCGATACAGCCTTCCTGATCGCTGTCAGCCTTATGGTAATGACTTTCTGTATCCCTAAGAAACAGCTCGAACGCTGGCATGGTATAGCTATGATCCTTCTCTATTCAGGATATACTGCATACTTGTTCGTAAGATGAAAAGTCGGATTAAAATGTAATGTAGGGGCTGATGTGGATATCAGCCCCTACATTTTACCTATTCTTAGTAGGGGGCGATGCCTACATCGCCCCACTCGATTTCAGTTTTTTTGACAAGCTAAGACCTGCTGTATATACAGCAGGTCTGAAAATGACTAAAATTGTTTCGGGACGCCGAGGGCGGCGTACCCTACATATTTTAATACGTAAAACGACCAAATTGCAGGGGCTCCTATTATGTGGAGCTTTTTAATTATTCAGTAATCTCTGAGGAGGTTTCAGCGGGGACGTAGATCGAAGGATCGAAGACTGAAAAATCGGCAACTTTTTTTAGAGTGATCGAAGCGTCCTCCTGAGTATAGACCAGGCGGTTATCCTTGAGCTCGAACACGTTGCCGCCCTCGCCGTTGATAACGGCTTCGATCTTATTTCCGTCCTGAGTCCATGTGCCGGTCATTGGCTCATCCTCGGTCAGCTCAATAATAGCACTGTTTATCACCAATGTATTGTCCTCGCTGAACTCAAACTGGAACACATAGCAGGCCGGGATGCCGATCAGATCAGTAAGCGGATTGCCCTGCTCATCCGTATATTCCTCAGCTTCCCATTTTCCGATGATATTTCCGTCTACAACAGGAAGGGGATCGTTCTGCGGAGCAGTCAGCATAGGCATTTCGATCGGATTGGCAGTAGTTTGTATACCGGGCTCAACAGCTTCCTCAGCAGTAGTTGTTATCTCTTCGTTAGTTTCTGCTGTAGTTGTCTCTTCATTTTCTTCACCCGCCTGAGAAACATTTTCGTCATCGACAGATGAGGAGGCGGATGTACTTTCGCTGCTGTTGCTGCTGCTGGATGATTTTCCGCATCCTGCAAAGCAGCAGGTAATAAGTGCAAGTGCCAGTGAGAGGCTGAATATTTTCTTCATATTTATCCTTCTTTCGATTATTGCGGTTTATGTATCAATTATTCCAGTCTATATCGCCGATGTCAAGGTCTCCAAGATCGATATCACCAAGATCAAGGTCGCCGAAGTCAAGGTCGTTCATTATGCTGTTGATATCAAATTCTGTGAACTTATCCACCTTTACGAGATAGAGAGCGCCCTCCATGTCCTCTTCAATATTTCTTGCAACGAGCTTGCCGTCCTCGTAATTGAAGGAAAGGCTATCATCGCTGCTTGTTTCGCTGTCGTCAACTGTTACCACGAGGCTGTTTCCGTCTATCTCCCATGAAACCTTAGGTGCTTTCTCATCGGGAGTAAGATCCATCATCTGTTCGGAAACAACACAGGTGCCGTCTGATTTGAATTCAAACTGGAAGGCAACAGCGAATGGGATACCTAATAGATCGGTCATTTCAACGCCCTGATCTGTCACCAGCTTTTCTGCTTCCCATTTGCCGATAACATCAGATTCGGTTATAGCTGAGCCATTCTTGGGAGTGATCTTAGGCTCCTTGTTATTATTGTCATTTTTAGAGCTGTTCTTTTTGGAGTCATTCTTCTTTGTATCGCTGTTTTTTGAACTGTCATTTTTAGAGCTGTTCTTCTTTTTCTTATCAGAGGAGCTGTCGTC
>LVAK01000192.1 GCA_001604035.1 Clostridiales bacterium Firm_05 | reverse complement strand
CCACTTAATGAAATCAATCCTGTTCAATAACGCTTGCGTTATTACTGCGTTTTAAAGTCTTCTACTTGACCTTCTTTGCATCTCTGCAAAGGAATCTCAAGGGTCGTTATACTTTCTTGCATTGTTTGGTTTTCAAGATGCTGTTTATCGCTGTCGTTTCAACTTTTCGTTTACCTCGTCAAGCGACTTTTATATTATAGCATGGGTTTTGCCATTTGTCAACTAAAAGAATCGTCACAATATTCCTTATTTTTTGTACACTTTGCCACTGCTCATTTCAGTCCCATTATCAGCCACCTTATTGAGAAAACAAGTGCCACCGCAACAAGGGCTGCTGCCATTGTAATGTTCCTTTTGACATCCTCTTCAAACTCGAATATCTCCGGCTTTTCCGGATCAAGAACGATCAGCTTTGTCTCCCCCTCTTTGAAAGGCTGGCTGTAGCCTGTCCTGTCGTCCTCTTCGATAGTCTTCCCGTCAAGCTCGAACCTCATCGTATGTACATATGTGTTCTTTTTCTTCTCCGTCACTTTCACTACCTCTGCAAGTATCACTCTTCCGTGCTTTTTCAGGCGAAGCTGCTTCATCATGTACACCGCTCCCACAGACGCTATTATCAGGCCTATAACGCCCCATATTATGTCTTTCATTTTATCACCTCGATACGCCTATAATAGCATTTTTACGGGGATTTGTCAATAAAAAAGGAGACTCAAAGTCTCCTTTTGATTCAACTATTTCTTTTCAGGAATCTAATTAATAAAACTATCAACCATAATCCTCCGGTTATTATAGTCAAAAACACATCTAATATAATACTTCCTCCGCCCTTACCAGCCATTACTCTCACCTCCCCATTCTATTTCTGCTCGTCAAATATTATTGTTCCATAGTATTTTAATTATGTCAAGTATAAATTTACAATAGTATTGTAATAATTGACCTTGGAAGGCGGTGTTATTGTGTTTTATGAACGTATAAAAGAATTAAGAACATCTCTCGGATTGAATCAGGTTCAATTTGGGAAAAAGATCAGTGTATCAAAGCAGTGTATAAGCAATTGGGAAAGTGGTTATATACAGCCGTCCATTGATATGCTCATCCGCATAGCCGAAACATTTTCAGTCAGCACAGATTACCTTCTCGGTCTTAACGACAAGCCGACTCTTGATGTTGAGGGGCTGACCAACGAACAGATTCTTCATATAAGAGCCGTCATTGACGATATAAGAGGACAAAAAGAGCGCCAGTAATTACGGCGCTCTTTATTATATGTATTATCAGTTAGCCATAAGCTTGACCATAACAGCCTTCTGAGCGTGGAGACGGTTCTCAGCCTCTTCAAATATCTCATTTGCGTGAGCCTCGAATACCTTCTCGGTGATCTCCTCCTCACGGTGTGCAGGGAGACAGTGGAGCACCATTGCTTCCTCATTAGCAAGAGCCATAAGGTCGTCATTTATCTGATAGCCGGCGAAAGCCTTCTTACGCTTTTCAGCCTCGCCTTCCTGTCCCATAGAAGCCCATACGTCAGTTATGAGCACATCTGCGCCCTTTGCAGCTTCCTTGGGGCTGTTTGTCATCTGGAACTTATCACCGTATTCCTTAGCGAAATCGAGTATCTCCTTCGGAGGCTGATAGTCATCAGGACAAGCGATAGATACGCTCATGCCTACCTTGAGTCCGCCTACGATAAGGGAGTTAGCCATATTGTTACCGTCGCCGATAAAGCACATCTTGAGGCCGTCAAGGCTGCCCTTGAACTCACGGATCGTCATAAGGTCTGCAAGCACCTGGCATGGGTGGCAGAAATCTGTAAGGCCGTTTATTATCGGGATGCTGCCGTACTCAGCAAGATCCTCAACTTCCTTCTGCTCGAAGGTACGGATCATTATGCCGTCAAGATAGCGTGAAAGTACACGGGCTGTATCCTGTACAGGCTCTCCACGGCCTATCTGGAGGTCGTTTGAGGAGAGGAACAGCGGATATCCGCCAAGCTGGTACATACCTGTTTCAAATGATACACGGGTACGTGTAGAGGCTTTCTGGAATATCATTCCCAGTGTCTTGCCCTTGAGGTGCGGATGCGGGATGCCGTGCTTCAGCTCGTACTTGAGCTGGTCGGCAAGGTTGAGTATATCAATGATCTCTTCTGTGCTGAGATCGAGCATTTTAAGTAAGTGCTTCATCATATTTATCCTTTCAGGTTATTTTTTCTGCTTGTTCATTTCACCGAACGCCTTATCTATGGCTACGGCGAACAGAGGGATATAGTCGTCAAAGGCCTTGTTATCGATCTCTATATCGTACTGGAGATCCCCTGTTACTCCGACCTTTGTCTCGATCTTTCCCACTGATTTTTCATTGAAGACTATCTCGAAATTCTTCCTGTCCCTGCTCTTGAGCTCATATTTCATATTCTTTCCCGTTGCTATCATAGTCGGATCAAGGAACATGGATTTGCACTCCATTTTCAGGAATGTATCATCGTTGAGCACTATTGAGAAGAACGGTCTTCTTTCATCCCCTGTCTGTATAAGTGTATAAAGATTGTAATTGTTCATATCCAGTATGACATATCTCTGGCCAAAGCCTTTTTTCTTTACATTATACATGGTCTTCTGGTTCTTGTCTTCAACGGTATATCGGTTGCCTCTTGATGCTACTGTTATCTCCATATTTATTCCTCCAGTATTTCCATCAATATTTTAAGTCCGTCCCTGAGCTCGTCTTCTGATATTGTAAGAGGAGGAAGAAGCCTTACCTTCTCCTTTGCTGTCAGTACGAGCAATCCCCTGTTGAGAGCTTCCTTTGCCACATCTCCGGCCTTCTTTGTCTTGAGGCTTATGCCAACCATAAGTCCCAGGCCGGTAACGGAAGCTACCTCGCTGCATTTTTCAAGCTCTTTCTTTATATATTCTGCTTTTTTTGCAACTTCATCCAGGAAACCATTGCTGCTGAGCCTGTCGAGGACTGCAAGTCCGCCGGCACAGGCAATGGGATTTCCGCCGAAAGTTGAGCCGTGAGTTCCTGCTGTGAGAACTCCGCTGCACTTTTCGTTCATAAGGCAGGCGCCCATTGGTATACCGCCTGCGATACCCTTTGCAAGGGTGGTGATATCAGCTTTTTTGCCGAAGTGATCGCCGGCAAGGAACTTACCTGTTCTGCCCACACCGGTCTGTATCTCATCAGCTATTACCAGTACGTCCTTCTTTGCACAGAGATCGTATATTGCGTCAACAAAATCCTGCTGGAGAGCATTTACTCCGCCCTCGCCCTGAACGTACTCTATCATTACAGCACAAACTGTATCATCAAGCTTTGCCTTGAGGTCATCTATATTGTTTGCCTCTACATTTATGAAGCCTTCAACGAACGGGAAGAAATAGTTATGGAACACATCCTGTCCTGTGGCAGAAAGTGTGGCGATAGTTCTTCCGTGGAAGGAATTTACCAGTGTGATTATATTATGTCTGCCCTTGCCGTACTTATCGAAGCTGTATTTCCTTGCGGTCTTTATAGCACACTCATTTGCCTCCGCACCGCTGTTTCCGAAGAATACTGACTTGTAGCCTGCGGTCTCACAGAGCTTCTCAGCGAATTCAGCCTGTACTTCTGTATAGTAGTAATTTGAGTTGTGCTGGAGCGTTCTTACCTGAGCACATACTGCATCTGCCCATTTTTCATCACAGTATCCGAGAGAATTGGTACCGATACCGCTTCCGAGGTCTATATACTCCTTACCGTCTTCATCAACACATCTTCTGCCCTGTCCCTTTTTCATAGCAAGCGGATACCGTCCATATGACTGTACCACGTGATCGTTGAATTTCTGGATAGTTTTCTCGTTATTGTTCATTGTTATTTCCTCCTGTGGGACAGGTCTGTCCTTCTCGCAGACCTACTCTTTCAAATCAAAACACACTATAATTATAACGCCGCAGCGCTATTAAAATCAATAATTTGCACAATAAATTCGGTAAATTTTTTGTGTATTCGTCAATTATGTGAACTGTGTACCGATCCCCTCATTTGAGAGTATCTCAATGAGAATTGAGTGCGGTACTCTGCCGTCAATGATGACTGTCTTGTGTACACCACGTCTGACAGCCTCTACACAGCAGTCTATCTTCGGGATCATTCCGCCGGAGATGATGCCCTGTCTCTTGAGGAACGGGACTTCACTGACATTTACCTCCGGGATGAGCGTTGACGGATCATCCTTGTCACGGAGAAGTCCTGCGATATCAGTCATAAGTATAAGGTTCTCTGCTCCCAGCTCGGCAGCTATTCTTGCTGCGGCTGTATCAGCGTTGATATTGTATGTATTGCCCTCGCTGTCAGTTGCAACTGTAGCGATGACCGGAACATTGCCGTTGTTGAGTGCATCCAGGATAGGCTTTGTGTTAACCTTTGTGATCTCGCCTACCCAGCCAAGATCCTGACCGTCGTCAGTTTTCTTCTTCTCAGCCATGAGCATTTCGCCGTCGATACCGCAAAGGCCTACAGCGCTGCCCTTGTGCTGTGCAAGGAGCTGTACCAGCTCTTTGTTGACCTTGCCTGAGAGCACCATCTTTACAACATCAACAGTTGCGTCATCGGTATAGCGCAGGCCGTTGACAAACTTGCTTTCGATATTGAGCTTTTTCAGCATATCGTTGATCTCAGGGCCGCCGCCGTGTACGAGGACAACTTTTACTCCTACGAGAGAGAGGAGTACGATATCTGTCATAACAGCGTCCTTGAGCTCCTTGTTTGTCATAGCGTTTCCGCCGTACTTGATAACGAGTATCTTGTTATTGTACTTCTGAATGTACGGCAGGGCGTCGATGAGCACCTGAGCCTTATTCTGATTTGATATCTTTTCCATTGATTCACACTTCCTGATAATTGTTTAATTATAAATAATAAAAGCGCCGGATTTCTCAAAAAACCGGAGTCCTGAGGCGGACTGCCAATAATCTGACTAAATAATGCTGAATATACAGATCAATACCTCTGCTGCATATTATTTGCAGCCTGACCTGCTTCATAGGCGGTCCTGCATATGAGCTCGCTGACACCGACAGGATCCTCTATGCCACGCATAGTATAGGCTCCGAAGCCGTATATCATGAAATCCACAAATCCTATTTTGCGCTTTGTGACAAAATTCCTGACGTTGATGATATTCCTTATATCATAGGCTCTGCTGCCCGCTTTATCAACGATAATGAATCTCTTATCAGTTACAGCATATGCATTTACGGCATATGTATTCCTCGTAGCGATATAGAAGAGTGCTCCCAGACCGCCGAAGAATATCAGCGAAAACACCATAACTCCCCAATCTTCAGTCAATGCAGATACAACTGCAACAAATCCTCCGATGAGCCACAGAAAAAAAGGTATGATGTATAGCAGCTTTACAGCTTCTGCTTTACGCTCTGTCATTGAGGACCTTTTCAGCGTTCCTCCTGTCCAGAGCACTCTTTCTCCGGGCATTATCTGTGAAGCGACCTTAGCCTGAAATTTTTCCTTTTCACTCATATAAGCTGCCTCATGAACGATAGTCGCCGTTTATCTTGACGTAATCATATGTGAGGTCACAGCCCCATGCTACAGCACTTCCCGGACCTGCTCCGATAGAAATGATGATCTCGATAACCTCTTCCCCGAGTATCTCCTTTGCCTTATCCTCGGAGAAATCAACTCCGGCGCCGTTTTTGCAGACATCTATTACTCCCTTTTCAGAGCCAATCTTTACATCGACCTTGTTTATATCAAAATCAGCATCAGCATAACCTACAGCGCAGAGGATACGTCCCCAGTTAGCGTCCTCACCGAACATTGCTGCTTTGAACAGGCTTGAGCAGATAACTGATTTTGCAACTGTCTCAGCTATCTTCTCTGTCTCAGCGCCGGTCACTGCACACTCGATGAGCTTTGTAGCGCCCTCGCCGTCCCTTGCCATCATTCTTGCAAGGTTCATCATTATAGCATAAAGTGCGTTCTGGAACTTCTCGAACTCCTCGTCCTCCTTGGTCACAGGCTTGTTTCCTGCGCTGCCGGAAGCCATTACGCATACCATATCGTTTGTGGAGGTGTCTCCGTCTACGCTGGCACGGTTGAGAGTTACCTTTACCACATCGCTGAGTGCTCTCTGGACAAGCTCCTCGGAGATGGCAGCATCTGTTGTGATGAATGTGAGAGTTGTTGCCATATTGGGGTGTATCATACCGCTGCCCTTGAGCATTCCGCCCATTGTGCAGGTCTTGCCGCCCATTTCAAACTGTACGGCGATCTCCTTCTTGCGGGTGTCGGTAGTCATTATTGCTTCAAGAGCACGGGGATTTCCGTCGTAGGTAAGTCCCTCTGCAAGTGACTTCATACCGTTTGCGATAGGCTCGATAGGAAGTACCTGACCGATAACGCCTGTGGAGGCTACGATAACATCCTCAGGTGCGATACCAAGCTCCTTTGCAGCAAGCTCGCACATCATGTTTGCCTTCTCCACGCCGTCTGCATTGCAGGTGTTTGCGTTTACGGAGTTCACGATAACTGCTCTTGCCTTGCCGTTTTTCAGGTGCTCCTTAGTTACAAGGATAGGAGCTCCCTTTACCTTATTAGTAGTATATACAGCGGCTGCTGTACACTCTGTATCAGCTACGATGAGAGCAAGGTCGTTCTTCTTTTTAGGAAGAGCGTTATTTGCAGCATCATTTGCTGCATCTGTATCGGTAAGTGGCTTATGAGCAAGTCCGCACTGTATACCGTTTGCACGGAATCCCTTAGCGGCACATACTCCGCCCTCAACGAATTTCACATTCTTTACGGGTTTAAAATCCATGGTTTATTCTCCTTTTTCAGCTTGCGCTGCCGCCTGACGGCGGAATAATATACTTCATCCACGGACGGCAGAACACCGTCTCTGCACTGCTTTTACTCTTTGTTTTCTATTTTCTTTATAAAGTCCTCAACAGTACGGAGGAATTCTGTCTTGTCCTCGTCACATGACCACTGATGTACGAGAGCCTTAAGCTCTGCGTCCTTCAGTATAGGTCTGATATCATCATATCTCTTGCAGAGGTACTTCTCCTTGGCGTTGTAGAGGTTTTCCATTAACTGTCCCTCAAACATCTCGCCGGTGAAGAGATCCTCTTTAAGCATTTCTATGGCTCTGTTTATCGCTACGACTGAGAATATCTTCTGTCTCAGCATACGGCTTACGTCGGATACTGTAAGCTTATCCTCAGTTTTTTCCATAACGGCATTGAACCACTCCTCTATAGGGAAGTTCAGTCCGTCATCAGGAATAAGGTCATACTCATATAATTCTCTCAAGGTTTTGTTATGCATAATAATACCTCCAATTTACGGGGGCAATCATGAACCAGGCCTTTCAGGTGCTTTCCTACAAGCAGCTCTCATGGTATTTTGACCTCAGAGCAAATTTTCTATCCATCCTTGCATTTCAAAAGCTTTCCCCTTACGACCTGGGATCAAACCAGACCCGTAGTTTCATCTATTCCCATCATTATATTAAGGCACTGTACAGCTGCGCCGCTTGCGCCCTTTCCTAAATTGTCAAGTCTTGAGCAGAGAAGAACCTGCTCATCATTTCCGAATACGAATACCTGCATCTTGTTCTGTCCGCTGAGAGTGTTCGACGCAAGGAAGAAGCTCTTCTGCTCGTCTGCGGACATAAGAGGCATTACCTCTATCATGTTTGCGCCCTCATAGTGCTTTGCATACATCTCGTGTATCTGCTCAGCCGTAAACTTCTTTGGCAGCGTTCTTGTCTGTATCGGTACGCTCACTACCATTCCGCTGAAATAATCGCACACCATAGGGTTGAACATGGGAGTGTATTCAAGTCCTGAAACAGCCTTCATCTCCGGCAGATGCTTGTGCTGCTGAGAAAGAGCATACTGTCTGGGGCTGCCATACTCGAAAGGCTTGTCCTCTCCCTCATATACAGCTATAGCCTTCTTGCCTGCTCCGCTGTAGCCTGATGTTGCATAGGCAAATACCGGGAAATCCGCAGGGATTATACCGTTGTTCACCAGAGGATATACTATTGAAGCAAATCCGCTGGCATAGCAGCCGGGAACTGCAACTCTGTTTGAAGTGCGGATCTTCTCTCTGTGCTCAGGTGAGAGCTCCGGGAAACCATATGCCCACGCAGGATTTGTTCTGTGAGCAGTAGATGCGTCTATGATACGCACATGATCGTTGTCCACAAAGGATACAGCCTCTCTTGCAGCGTCATCCGGCAGGCAGAGGAAAGTATAATCGGACATATTTATGAGCCTTGCTCTCTCTGCGGAGTCCTTGCGCTTATCCTCGCTGATACGGAGCAGCTCGATATCGTTTCTGCCCTCGAAACGCTCCAGTATCTTAAGGCCTGTTGTACCTTCCTGGCCGTCTATATATACTTTAACTGACATTGGAATTCCTCCGTTCTCACTTTTTCTTCTTCTTTTTCTTCTTTGTGGTCTTTCGCATATACTTCTGTCTCTTGGGATCTTTAAGGTCGGATTCGTCCTCCTTCATGGAATGCCATACGCTTATCACCAGCGTTGTGACAACTATCCCTATGAACCAGAAAAGATATGCCTTCGGCCTTACAGGTATCCAGAGTCCCATTGCAAGGACGCCCAGCACCCATATGACACCCATTAATATGGAAAGACCTATGGTAAATACAAGATCCTTTTTCTTCATCAGCCCAGGATCTCTCCGAGACGTGCTTCTGCAAGTGCTATCTGCTCCTTAACAGCGTCCGGTGACGGGCCGCCCTCGGATTTACGCTCTCTTACGCAGGTGTCAAGGCTGATAGCCTCATATACATCGTTATCAAATGTATCAGTCATTGCCTTGTAGTCCTCTATAGGCAGTGTCTCCAGTGTAAGTCCTTTCTCTATGCACTTTGCAACGAGAGTTCCGGTGATCTTGTATGCATCACGGAAAGGCATTCCCTTCTTTACGAGATAGTCGGCGCAGTCAGTGGCATTGATGAAGCCCTTTGCGGCGGCGTTTCTCATATTGTCTTTCAGCACTCTCATTGTTGAGAGCATGGGGGTGAATGTCTTTACGCAAAGCTTTACATTGTCAACAGCATCGAATATAGCTTCCTTGTCCTCCTGCATATCCTTGTTGTATGCAAGGGGGAGTCCCTTCATCATTGTGAGGAGAGTGAGAAGGTCGCCGTTGACTCTTCCTGTCTTTCCTCTTATGAGCTCAGTTACATCCGGATTCTTCTTCTGAGGCATTATTGATGAGCCTGTTGCAAAGGCGTCGTCAAGCTCGACAAACTTGAACTCCCATGAGCACCAGAGGATTATTTCCTCGGAAAAACGTGAGA
>LVAK01000191.1 GCA_001604035.1 Clostridiales bacterium Firm_05 | reverse complement strand
TTTTTATTTTACATAGACTTTACCAGTTCGCTGAACCTTTCCATAGCTTCGATAGTGCGCTGTCTGTCGCCGAATGCAGTAAGTCTGAACCAGCCCTCACCGTTCTTTCCGAAGCCTGCGCCGGGAGTTCCGACAACAGCTATCTTTTCGAGCATGAGATCAAAGAAGTCCCAGCTCTTCATATCCTTCGGGCACTTGAACCATATATAAGGTGAATTGATACCGCCGGTGAATTTAACTCCAAGCTTTGTCATAGTATCTGCTATGATACGGGCATTTTCCTGGTAGTAAGAGATGTTTTCATGTATCTGGCGGAGTCCCTCTTCGGTGAAAACTGCTGCTGCTGCACACTGTACCGGATAGGAAACACCGTTGAACTTGCTTCCCTGTCTGCGTCCCCATATCTGAGCGACGGAGACCTCAGTGCCATCGGAGGCTGTTACCTTGAGTGCCTCGGGGATAACGGTATATCCGCATCTCATGCCGGTGAATCCGGCTGTCTTTGAGAGTGAGCACATTTCTATTGCACATTCCTTTGCGCCCTCGATACAGAAAATGCTTCTGGGCACATCGGGATCAGTGATAAATGCTTCATAAGCGGCATCGTATATGATAACGGCGTCGTTTTTCTTTGCGTAGTCTATCCACTGTCTGAGCTGATCTGCGGTATATACAGAACCGGTGGGATTATTTGGCGAGCAGAGATAGATTATATCAGCATGAACGCTGTAGTCAGGCATTGCTGCGAAGCCGTTTTCCTCATTGGAGTCGGCGTAGATTATCTTCCTTCCGCACATGAGGTTTGAATCCACGTATACCGGATAGGCAGGATCTGTGACAAGTATTACATTGTCATTGCCGAAGATATCAACGATATTTCCGCAGTCTGCTTTTGCGCCGTCGTTTATGCGTATCTCTGAGGGAGCGATATCTGCTCCGAAGCTTTTATAGTACCCGGAAACTGCTTCACGGAGGAAATCGTAACCGGCGCCGCTGTCCTCGTAACCCTTGAAGGTCTCCTTCACTCCCATTTCATCGCAGCCCTTCTTCATGGCTTCGATGACTACAGGAGCGATCGGGAGAGTAACATCTCCGATACCCATTCTTATGATATCAGCGGAAGGGGTCTTCTCCTTGAAAGCGGCAATTTTCTTTGCGATATTTATAAAAAGATAATTCTTCTCAAGTCTGAGAAAGTTTTCATTCAACTGCGGCATACTGCATACTCCTTTGCTTTTTCGATATATTCATCGCTTACGGTGCCGTCACATATGAACTCGGCAGGTCCGGTCATAATAACAGTTCCGTCTGACTTATAGTTTATAACAAGGTCTCCTCCTCTGAGGTGGATAAGGATATCCTCATCCTGCGGACATATGCCGTTGAGGACGGCTGCCACTGCACTTGCACAGGCGCCTGTTCCGCAGGCGAATGTTTCTCCGCTTCCACGCTCCCATACTCTCATGCGGAGAGTGCGGCTGTCGATGACCTGTATGAACTCGGTGTTCACACGGGCAGGGAAGAGCTTGTGGTTTTCAAAATCAGGTCCGATTTTTTCAAGGTCGAGACTGTCGATATCATCCATAAATAAGACTGCGTGGGGATTACCCATAGATACGCAGGTGATATCATAAGTCTTTCCGCTGACCTCAACAGGCTGAGCGATGAATCTGTCCAGGGGGCTATCCACAGGAATATCCCTTGGCAGTAGTACAGCTTTGCCCATATCTACGGTAACAGAGCTGACTTTTCCGTCAGAGACTGTAAGAGTCAGGTACTTTATACCGGAATTGGTTTCAAGAGTAATATCAGTTTTATCGGTAAGACCTTTTTCATAAACATATTTTCCGATACATCTTGTGGCGTTGCCGCACATCATAGCTTCTGAGCCGTCAGCATTGAAGATCCTCATGCGGAAGTCGGCTTTATCAGATGGCATTATGAGAACAAGGCCGTCAGAGCCTATGCCCTTGCGGACATCACTGAGTATGACTGAGACCTTTTCTGGTTCAGTGACGGTTTCGGTGAAACAGTTTATGTATATATAGTCATTGCCGATGCCATGCATTTTGGTAAAATTCATATATACATCTCCCATTGTGACTCGTATGGGAGAGCAGTAACAAAAATAAATAATAACGCCGAAGGCGCAGAAAATGGGAGTCCAGAGGGATGTTATTCCTCTGGCAGAGGGTGAACGAGGGGGACAGCGTCCCCCTGAGCAGCAGTCCGTACAGCGAAGCGCTTACGGACGCCCTCACTCCTGAATTGTCTCTTGGCTTGACCGACGAATTATCTTTCCGTACAAGCCTAATATCTTTATTAGGATCAGAGCAGAGTTATACATGCCTCTGCACACTTTTCTACCATATCCTCAGGCCATACAGAGGACTGTACTTCGCCGATGTGAGCCTTTTCAAGCAGAAGCATACAAAGTCTTGACTGGCCGATACCGCCGCCGATAGTCAGCGGAAGTGTGCCGTCAGCTATCATCTGATGATACTTGTACTGCATCCTGTCCTCAGCTCCGCATTCTGCAAGCTGCTTTTTCAGTGAAGTCTCATCTACACGTATACCCATGGAAGATACTTCAAGAGCTCTTCCGAGAACAGTGTCCCAGAAGAAGATATCTCCGTTGAGAGCCCAGTCATCATAGTCAGGAGCTCTTCCGTCATGCTTTTCACCGCTGGCAAGCTTGCCGCCTATCTGCATGATGAATACAGTTCCGTGCTCCTTGGTGATAAGGTCTTCACGCTCCTTTGAGGTCTTGTCAGGATACATATCCTCAAGCTCCTGAGTTGTTATGAAGAATACCTCATCTGTTATCTTGTCAGCAAGAACAGGGTATCTGTGGCTTACCTTGCGCTTTGTGTAAACAACAGCCTTTACTACATTCTTTACTGTATCTTTAAGGTATTCGATAGTACGCTTGTCACGGGTGATGACCTTTTCCCAGTCCCACTGGTCAACGAATATTGAGTGAACGTTGTCGGTATCGTCATCACGGCGGATAGCGTTCATATCAGTATATATGCCCTCGCCCGGCTCATAGCCGTAGCGGTAGAGAGCCATTCTCTTCCATTTTGCAAGGGACTGGACAACTTCTGCCTTTCCGTCGATCTCCTTGATGTCGAAATCAACTTTTCTCTCAACGCCGTTGAGGTCATCGTTGATACCGCTGCCCTGCTTTACGATAAGGGGAGCAGATACACGATCAAGGGTGAGTACGATGGACAGAGCCTGCTGAAATACGTCCTTGATGTACTTGATTGCGTGCTGAGTTTCTCTCAGTGTGAGTGAGGACTTATAGCCCTCTGGGATATACAGCGATCTTGACATGATAATCACTTTCCTTTTCTTGATATATTAACATCGGCCGGCGCCATTGACGGCTGATGTGCTGTAGCTTAATAATTGTTATCGTATGGGATATTCATTGATATAGCATATGTTTCCGCATAGGAACCTGCGGGAACGTGTAATGTAAGAGCATCGGAAGTATACTCAAATGCCCTTTCATCTATAAAGCTGATGCTTTCGGGTAGATATATATCCTTGAGATTTTGGCAGTAAGCAAAGGCGCTTTCGCCTATTTTTTCACAGCCGTCATTAAAACGTACTTCCTTGAGCCTTTCGCAGTACTCAAAGGCTTCTGCTCTTACGTCCGGGCAGCCATCTATGACAGCAGTTTTTAGATTCCTGCAGTACTCAAATGCATCGGGAGCGATGTACTGAACATTTCCCGGAATATATATGCTTTCCAGCTCTGCATACTCAAATGCATTGGATTCTATACTTGTAATATTATCGGGGATCGTAAATTCCCTTGAGTCATAGTAAGCATACTGGGAGCCACGTATCACATTCTCTCTGTCCAGCATAGAATACTCGGCGTAGGTGTTATCGCAACTGATGGAGTTCTCCTGTGCATATTTTTCAGCATATGAACCGGAAGGAGCATGAACGGTAAGTCCGCTCAGCGCCCAGAAAACACCATCGCCGATCTGTTTTACGCTTTTCGGAAGATTGACATCTTCAAGTCCGCTGCAGCTCCAGAATGCTGAGCTTTCGATAGACTCAAGACCTTCCTCGGCTTGTACGAATTTAAGATTAGAACAGCTCCAGAATGCGTTCTGCTTTATTGTTTTCACAGAAGAAGGGATATAAAGAGCTTCCACTACATTATTGCTCCAGAATGCGCTTTCTGCTATCTCTTCCACACCATCGGGGATTACTACCTTCGGCTCAACGCCTTCGTAGTCGTAAAGCACGCCGTCTTTGATAATGAGTCCGTCATCGTCCTCGCTGCCGTAGTCATTCTCCTCGTCATATCCGGGATCCTCGTCATCATCAGCTTCTGTGGCCTTTTCCTCTTCCTTTTCAGAAGTTGTTGCTTCAATGATCGTGGCATTCCCTTTACTTTCTGATGATTCTGTAAGCCCGCATGATGAAGCTGTCACAGCCAGAGATAATGCCAAAACCGATAATAATGCCTTTTTCATGTGTACCCCCAAAAATCAATGGATTTATCTTATAGAACCAACAGTTCTCGGGAAGAGTATAACGTCACGTATATTAGCCATACCTGTTGTGTACATGATAAGTCTCTCGAAGCCGAGACCGAATCCGCCGTGCGGTACTGAGCCGAACTTGCGGAGGTCAAGATAGTCTGAGTAGAGGTCGAGGTTCATATTTCTCTCCTTCATAGCAGCGATGAGCTTATCATAATCATATTCTCTCTCGCTTCCGCCTATGATCTCTCCGACACCGGGAACGAGAAGGTCAACTGCGGCAACAGTCTTTCCGTCTGGATTCTGCTTCATATAGAATGACTTTATCTCCTTGGGGTAGTCTGTAACGAATACAGCCTTCTTGAATACCTTCTCGGAGATGTATCTCTCGTGCTCTGTCTGGAGATCGCAGCCCCATTCTACAGGATATACGAACTTCTCGCCTGATTCCTGAAGGAGCTTTATAGCCTCTGTGTAGGTTACTCTGCCGAACTCATGGGAGATGAGCTCTTCAAGACGAGCCTTGAGGCCTTTCTCAAAGTGAGCGTCAAAGAATGCGATCTCATCAGGACACTTTTCAAGGAGCTTGCCGATAACGAATTTCAGCATATCCTCAGCGATCTCGATAACATCATCCAGCTCTGCAAAAGCTACCTCCGGCTCGATGTGCCAGAATTCAGCAAGGTGTTTTGGAGTGTTGGAGTTCTCAGCACGGAATGACGGGCCGAATGTATAGATCTTGCCCATAGCCATTGCAGCCATTTCGCCTTCGAGCTGACCGGAAACTGAAAGGCCGGCCTTCTTGCCGAAGAAGTCATTTGCGTAATACTCCTCCTCGGACTTATACTCTGTAGTGTAGCCGTTTGTAGTTACCTGGAACATCTCACCTGCACCCTCGCAGTCACTTCCGGTGATAAGGGGAGTATTTACATATACATAGTTGTTGCTCTGGAAAAATTCATGTAAAGCGGCAGCAAGCACTGAACGGACTCTCCATACAGCGTTGAATGTATTCGTTCTTCCTCTGAGGTGCGGGATAGAGCGGAGAAATTCAAGTGAGCAGCCCTTCTTCTGGAGGGGATAATCTGTAGGAGCATCACCGAAAATAGTGATACTCTCAGGAGTTGTATTGATCTCGACAGTATTGTTTCTGCCCTCAACTACATTACCTGTTACCTTGATTGAAGTGCCGACTCTGGGCTCCTTATAGTCTGAACCTTCGCCCTTTTCAACAACGACCTGAACGTTCTTGAGTGAGGTGCCGTCGTTTACCTCGATGAAAGCCACGCTCTTGGAGTTTCTGGATGTACGTACCCATCCGCATACAGTCACTGACTGACCGATAAATTCCTTTGAGGTGATAATGTCCTTGACATCGATGTGTTTCATAATTATTCGTTCCTTTCAGATAAATATAAATTTATTCAGGACGAAGAAATACAAAAAGCCCCCGTCCTATACAGGACGGGAGCATATTACCCGTGGTGCCACCTGAATTACCGCAAAGCGATCACTTTTGGCCGCTGTAACGTGCGGAGCACGGCTCGCTTACTTGAGAAACAACAGGCTTTTCATAGCCTCCTGCTATCCCTTTCGGTCTGCTGCTCGGGAGTGTTATTCGCTTCGGTACGAATGTACGGCTCACACCTTATCCGTACTCTCTGAAAAACGTTATCCGAGGTTACTTCTCTCTGTCATAGCATTTGTTCAGGTGTATTATATCACACTTTTTTCCAGTTGTCAATAGCTGCTAACAATTTTGTTTTACAGTTTTATATGAAAAGCAGGCTCATGCCGTGTTCACGGGCGAACTTTTCAGCCTTCTTGCGGTTGACCTGTTTCAGTACCTTTATGGTCTGTTTATGGCCTTTCTTTACATCACTGGTAGTTATATTATCGTTATCGAACTCAGCGATGTTTATATCATGGAGGTTTTCGCAGCCTGTAAAGGCATCCTCTCTGATATCCTTTGTCTGGAAGCTTATCCTGAGCTCGGTCAGGTTCTGGCAGCCATAGAATGCCCAGCTGCATATAGTCTTGACAGTGTAGGGGATATCGATAGAACTGAGTGAGCGGCACCATGAGAATGCGCTCTCGCCAATAGTTGTTACAGAGTTGGAAATGGTTATCTTTTTGAGGCTGTAGCACTCAGAAAAAGCGGCGTTGCCGATAGAGTCAACAGCTCCGGGGATAACAACTCTTCTCAGTCTCTTGCAGGAGAAGAACATCAGGTCGCTGATCCTCTGTAAATAGGCGGGGAGAACGATATTCTCCAGGGAATTGCAGCGTCCGAATGCACCTTTTCCTATAGTTTTCAGTGAAGCCGGCAGATTCAGCTCCTTCAGCTTCTGGCATTTCAGGAAGGCATTTTCTCCGATGGATTCAAGGTTCTTCGGGAACACTACCTCCTCAAGGGCAAAGCAGTGGCAGAAGGCAAATTTTTCGATGCGCTTCACGCTGTCTGAGATGACCACTTTTTTCAGGGTATCATTGCCACGGAATGCGTATTTGCCGATAGT
>LVAK01000190.1 GCA_001604035.1 Clostridiales bacterium Firm_05 | reverse complement strand
GCTTCCTCCTCGCTGTCAAATACACGGGCAGGTCCCTTGTGTACCAGCATTTCCGGAGCAACGGCACTTCTCTTTACAACACATCTGTCAGGAGCAAGATTGCCCTTGAGTACGGCGATTCCGCCTGTCTCGCTGTACGGATCGTCGATAGGACGGATAGTCTCCGGGTCACGGTTTACGCAGCCCTTGATATTCTCACCAACTGTTTTTCCTGTGCAGGTCATGCAGTCAGTATTGATGAGATCCTTTTTGCTGAGTTCATTGAGAACGGCGTAAACACCGCCTGCTTCATTGAGATCCTCCATGTAGGTGTGGCCGGCAGGAGCAAGGTGGCAGAGATTCGGAGTTTTTGCACTTATCTCATTGGCCATATCAAGGTTTATCTCAATGCCGCATTCATTTGCGATAGCCGGCAGGTGGAGCATACTGTTTGTTGAGCAGCCAAGAGCCATATCTGCCGTGAGGGCATTGTAGAAAGCCTTCTCTGTCATTATATCAAGCGGACGGATATTCTTTCTGTAGAGCTCCATTACCTGCATACCAGCCATTTTAGCCAGCTTCAGACGCTCGGAGTATACAGCGGGGATGGTTCCGTTGCCCTTGAGTCCCATACCGAGGACTTCTGTAAGGCAGTTCATGGAATTTGCGGTATACATACCTGAACATGAACCGCAGGTAGGACAGGTCTTGTTTTCAAATTCCTCAACATCCTCAGCTGATATCTTTCCGGCAGTATAAGCGCCTACAGCCTCGAACATTGACGAAAGGCTGGTTTTTTTGCCCTTTACGTGTCCGGCAAGCATAGGGCCGCCGCTTACGAAAATTGTCGGAACGTTTATGCGTGCTGCTGCCATGAGAAGTCCGGGAACGTTCTTGTCACAGTTAGGCACCATAACGAGAGCGTCAAAATGGTGAGCGAGAGCCATACATTCTGTGGAATCTGCGATGAGATCACGGGTAACGAGGGAGTACTTCATGCCGGTATGACCCATAGCGATACCGTCGCATACAGCGATAGCAGGGAATACAACAGGAGTACCTCCGCCCATGGCAACGCCCAGCTTTACAGCCTCAACGATCTTATCTATGTTCATATGTCCGGGCACTATCTCATTGTATGATGAAACGATGCCGACGAGAGGCCGGTCCATCTCCTCTTTAGTAAATCCGAGAGCATTGAAAAGCGAACGCTGTGACGCTTTTTCAACTCCTTCACAGAAATAATTTCCGCTCATAGTTATCACCTCATAATTATAATATCTGTATATCCTGAACAGGTGCGGATAATACCCGCCGGAGTCTGTGCAGTGCGGCTATTATCCGTACCTGCTCGTATATACTTCATTCCCCGCCCGGTCTGGGCGGGGAGAAGTATGTATATTAACATTCTGAAAGGTCATCAGTTGTTGATGAATTTATCCTCTTCGTTGTTCCAGCTGTAGAGCTTTCTGATCTCTTCGCCGACCTTCTCGGAAGGATGCTCGGAAGCGAGCTTTCTCATAGCCTTGAAGTGTACCTGTGAGCCTGCGCTTGACATATCAAGGAGGAACTCCTTAGCGAATGAGCCGTCCTGGATGTTCTTGAGTACCTGCTTCATGGTCTTCTTTGTTTCCTCAGTGATGATCTTAGGACCGGTCACATAGTCACCGTACTCAGCAGTATTTGAGATAGAGTATCTCATGCCTGCGAAGCCGCTCTGGTAGATGAGGTCAACGATGAGCTTCATCTCGTGGATACACTCAAAGTAAGCGTTTCTCGGATCGTAGCCAGCCTCAACGAGAGTCTCGAAACCAGCCTGCATAAGAGCGCATACACCGCCGCAGAGAACAGCCTGCTCACCGAAGAGGTCAGTCTCAGTCTCAGTTCTGAATGTTGTCTCAAGAACGCCTGCACGAGCGCCGCCGATAGCGAGACCGTAAGCGAGAGCCATTTCCTTAGCCTTGCCTGTAGCATCCTGATGAACAGCAACGAGACAAGGAACGCCCTTGCCAGCCTGATATTCGCTTCTTACTGTATGACCAGGTCCCTTAGGAGCGATCATTGTAACATCAACGTCAGCAGGGGGAACGATGCAGCCGAAGTGGATGTTGAAGCCGTGAGCGAACATGAGCATATTGCCTGCCTCAAGGTTGGGCTCGATATCTTTCTTGTAGAGCTCAGCCTGCTTCTCATCGTTGATGAGTATCATGATGATATCAGCCTGCTTAGCAGCCTCAGCAGCAGTGAATACCTCGAAGCCCTGCTTTACAGCCTTGTCCCATGACTTTGATCCCTCATAGAGACCGATGATGACTCTGCCCTTGTCGCCGAGGGATTCCTTAGCGTTGAGAGCGTGAGCATGGCCCTGGCTGCCGTAGCCGATAACGGCTATAGTCTTGCCGTAGAGAAGCGAAAGATCGCAGTCCTGTTCATAAAAAACCTTTGCAGTATTTTCCATTGTAGTTTACTCCTTTTCAGAATATGATTTATTTTAATTTGGAACTAAGGTCAGACCTTCATCCCGAATTATTTAACAGTTTTTAAGCAGTTGTCGCCTCGTTCGATGGCAACGATGCCTGTGCGGCACATTTCCATAATGCCGTAGGGTTTGAGAAGCTCTATGAAGGCGTTGATCTTTGAAGTTTCTCCGGTGAGCTCACATACGAGAGCGTTGGGAGAATAGTCAACGATCTTTGAGCGGAATATCTCAACGGCTGTCATGATATCCTGTCTTGTTTCAGCCTTGTTCCTTACCTTTATAAGAAGGAGCTCACGTATTACAGTCTCGTTCCTGTTGAGTACCTCCACTTCTCTTACATCGTGGAGCTTCTGGAGCTGCTGTACGATACGTTCCTTTATCTCGTCATCCCCTCTGAAGGCAACGGTTATTCGTGAGAAACCGCTGGATTCAGTCTCTCCCACGGTGAGGCAGTCGATATTGAAGCCTCTTCTGGTAAACATTCCGGATACTCTTGAGAGAACGCCCGAAACATTGGAAACGATAACTCCGATAACATACTGATCCATAATGTTCACCTCACTTGATATCTGTTATAATATCGTCTATCGATCCGCCTGGGGGCAGCATCGGCAGTACGAACTCATCGCAGTCAACAGCGCAGTCTATGACGTATGTGCCGTTATAGGCAAATGCTTCTGCTGCGGCTGTTTCAAGCTCGTCCTTTGAGAAGACTCTTGAACTCTTTGCCCCAAAGGCCTCTGCCAGCTTGACGAAATCTGTCTGACGGGCGAGAGTGGTGTTGGAGTAGTGCTTGTCGAAGAAGAGCGTCTGCCACTGACGTACCATACCGAGAACACCGTTGTTCATAATTACTATTACCAGCGGAATATTCTGAGAAACGGCTGTTGCCAGCTCGTTGAGGTTCATGCCGAAGCTTCCGTCACCGGTGAAGAGGACGGTATGCTTTCCTGTAGCTATTGCGGCACCTATTGCTGCTCCCATTCCGAAGCCCATAGTACCGAGACCGCCGCTGGTGAGGAATGTTCTTGGCTTTTTCAGAGGATATCTCTGAGCGGCCCACATCTGATGCTGTCCAACGTCAGTTGCGACAACAGAATCACCTGCATGAGCGCTGATGATGTCGATTATATCATAAGGGCGGAGCTTCTGCTCGGCAGAAAGTCCGTTCCTGCCGCAGGAATTGCTGCAATTCTCGCAGCTTTTCTGATATGAAGCCTGAAGAGCCTTTTCGGTGCGGAGTTTTTCCTCACTGCGGAGCTCTGCGATGCGCTGCTGCCATTCTGTGTGGGACTTTGCCTCTGCAAGCTCGGTAAGTCTTGCAACAGCGTCCTTGATATCGCCTTTTATGCCCAGATCTGCGGAGATATTCTTATGCAGCTCTGCGCCGTCTATATCAATGTGGATTATCTTGAAGTTCTGTGCGAAGCGATTCTTGTTGCCGGTCGCTCTGTCGCTGAATCTTGCACCGAGAGCGATGACGAGATCTGATTCGTCCTCAGCGATAGAGGAGGCGAAATGTCCGTGCATACCCTGCATACCCAGGAAAAGCGGATGATCCGAGGGAACAGCGGAAAGGCCCATGAGAGAGCATCCCATAGGAGCGTTTATCTTCTCTGCCAGAGCGATGAGCTCTCCGGAGGCTTTTCCGGAGATTATTCCTCCGCCGAAATATATGTAAGGTCTTTCTGCGGCATTTATGAGCTCCGCTGCCTTTTCCAGCTTATCATCCGGAGCAAACGGGATAGGAGCAGGGATCACCGGCTGATTTTTGGGCTCGAATTCGCACTGTGCGACCTGTATATCCTTAGGTATATCAACGAGAACAGGTCCGGGGCGGCCTGACTTGGCGATCTTGAACGCCATTCTGAGAGTATCCGCAAGCTCGCTGATATTCTTTACGATGAAGTTATGCTTTGTGATAGGCATCGTAACGCCTACGATGTCCACTTCCTGAAAGCTGTCACGCCCGATGAGACTGCATGGCACATTGCCGGTTATGGCTACCATAGGCACAGAGTCAAGATATGCTGTAGCGATACCTGTGACCAGGTTCGTAGCACCCGGGCCGGAGGTGGCGATAACTACGCCGACCTTGCCTGTAGCTCTTGCATATCCGTCTGCTGCGTGTGAAGCGCCCTGTTCATGGGCGGTCAGGATGTGGTTTATGCGGTCACGGCAGAGGTAAAGCTCATCAAAGAGTTTTATGACTTGTCCGCCGGGATAACCGAAAACAGTGTCGCAGCCCTGCTCTATAAGGGTTTCGACAACGATCTTAGCTCCTGAAATCAACATATTATCATTATCCTTTATATAAATTCTTTGTGTAGTATCAGCATACGTCTCTGACAAATAAAAAACCTCCGGACATTCCGCCGGAGGGTAAAGCTTCATTGCTCAAAGATACAGAAGTACATATATCAAGCAAGAGCGCCATTCGGGCAGAATGAACCGAGACTGCAGTCAGAGACGTTGGTGACTGCGCCTATTATAATGACGATACCGGATGAAATATATACCGATCTCATTATACCTCGCTCCTTACTGATAATATAATAGTATTGTATCACTTTATCGAAATAAAATCAATAAGGAGCGCATCTTTTTGTCATATATTGAGAGATGACAGGGTTTTCAACAGCGGTATTTGTGCATGATTTCAGGCGGATATCATATTATTCACTGCGCTGACGAGAGCCTTGATGGAAGATGTGATGATATCGTTGTCGATACCGGTTCCCCAGAAGCTCTTTCCGGCACTTATTATTTCCACATAGGACACTGCTTTTGAAGCGGAGCCCTCTTCAAGAGCGTGCTCAGTGTAGGTGTTGATGCTGAAATCCAGACCGGTATATGAGCGGATAGCGTTGCTCACTGCGTCAAGACGACCGTTTCCGGTATCCGTAGCGGAAGCGTGTCTGCCGTTGTAGGTAAGGCTTACAGTTGCCTCGATGCCGTTGCGCTGTACATAGTGTACCTCGGTTATATTCAGAGGAGAGGTTATATCCACATAGCTGTTTCTGAATATATCGTAGACCTCGTCCGGGAGGAGCTCCTTGTGCTTGTGGTCGGATACGCTCTTTACAAGATAGCCCAGCTCCTCACGCATCCTCTTGGGCAGGTCATAGCCGAAGCGTGTTTCGAGGATATAGCCTATGCCGCCTTTTCCGGACTGACTGTTGATACGGATAACGTCTGCGGAGTATTCCCTGCCGATATCCTCTGGATCAACAGGCAGATACGGAACGTTCCACTGACTGCTGCCGTGGCTTTCACGCCACTTGATACCCTTTGCGATAGCGTCCTGATGGGAGCCGCTGAAGGCAGCGAATACCAGCTTTCCGGAATATGGCTGGCGTTCATTCACATTCATGCCGGTCACACGGGTATAGAGCTCGGTTATCTCGGGGATATTGCTGAGATCCAGTTCCGGATCCACGCCCTGTGAGTACATATTCATAGCGAGAGTGATTATGTCAACATTGCCGGTGCGTTCGCCGTTTCCGAAGAGAGTACCTTCCACACGGTCTGCGCCCGCAAGGAGTCCCATTTCCGTATCTGCAACAGCGCAGCCCCGGTCGTTGTGGGGGTGGAGGGATACGACGACGTTCTCACGGTATTTCAGGTTCTCGCACATATACTCCACCTGGTTGGCGTAGACATGGGGCATTGAGAGCTGTACAGTTACCGGAAGATTGATAATGACCTTGTCCTCGGGAGAGGGCTTCCATACATCGAGAACGGCGTTGCATATCTCCAGAGCAAAATCGGGTTCAGTGCCGGTGAAGCTTTCCGGAGAGTATTCAAAGCAGATATTACCCTCATGATTTTCACGGTATTTTTTGCAGAGCTCAGCACCTGATACGGCAATATCTATGATCTCCTGTCTGCTCTTGCAGAATACCTGCTCACGCTGGGCGGCGGATGTTGAATTGTAGAGATGAACTATAGCGTTTTTGCAGCCCTTCAGCGCTTCAAATGTCTTTGCGATTATATGCTCCCTGGACTGCGTGAGCACCTGGATAGTGACGTCGTCGGGGATGAGCTTCTCCTCGATGAGCGTGCGGCAGAAGTCGTATTCAGTCTCTGATGCAGCCGGGAATCCGATCTCTATTTCCTTGAAGCCGATATCCACCAGCATCCGGAAGAACTCCATTTTTTCGCCCAGGCTCATAGGGGTAATGAGAGCCTGATTTCCGTCTCTCAGGTCAACGCTGCACCATGCGGGTGCTTTGTCTATGTATGACTTTTCGGCCCATTTCATAGAGGTTCTGGGAGCTTCAAAGAATTGTCTTGTGTATTTGCTGACGTTTTTCATAAAACTTCCTCCATTCTGATCCGTAATGTCATTGTATGGTAAAACAAAAAATCTCTCCCATGCAATGCATGGAAGAGACGAAGCTGCGAATATACTCCGTGGTACCACTCTTCTTGACGTACACAGTACGCCCACTCATCTGCGTCGGATCAACGCATATCTCTGTAACGGGAGAGCCCGTTCAAGCCTACTTGAAGCGAAATATGCCTCTTTGGGTTGAAAGCTCGGGGAGGAGTTATTTCTCGTACAATTATACTGCCTTTCACCGTCCGGCAGCTCTCTGTGATACTTGCAGGAGCTTTATTTCCCTTCATTGCCTTTTTAATGTAAGAGTATTATATATCATTTTTTTTATTTTGTCAAGTGCTTTTGATTAAAAAGCAGAAGTACGGGCAAGACTATTTACAGACTTGTTTCAATCATCGTCCCCGATAATTGACGGAGCAGGAGCGTTTTCTTTTTTGAGACGGTATTCTCTTTTTATCCTGCGTTCCTCACTGCAATCGTAGGAAAAATACTGCAAAGCGGATATCAGTACAGTGAGAAGAAACGGGGCTATGACCGGGCCGATACGTGTTCTGTACATATCGCTGACAGGAACTCCCTCGTACTTTGCGATACCTGTCCATCCGGCGGATTCAGCGTGCTTTATAAGCCGGATCAGAACAGTGATGCAGAGGGCAAAGCCGGCTCCGGAAAGAGGGGCGGCTATGAGATTAGGCGTGCTCCTCCGGGACATACACAGTATTGCTGCTGCGGTCATGATAATGCCGGATATTATAAGGCAAATGCCGTATCTGGTTATTGTGCTGCCATAGCTGGAGCGGTTGCTGATGATGCCTGCGCCGGTGAGCATAGTCATAAAGACAGGATATACGGCGGTGAGCACTATGAGTATGACCTTCATGGCAGTCATTGAGGGCTTTTGCTTTGAGCGCAGGGGTTTTTTGATTTTTTTCATTGGAAAAGATCTCCTGTGGGAAACATTTCACTTCTGCGAGACACATTTTTTCATTAATATCGCCGCACAGAATGAGGATAATATATACGGAGTGCAAAGCTCCTGAAAGGATAGGAATGGAAATCAGAAAAATTGTTTTGAAAACATCTGCGGCAGTATTATCTGCCGGGATAGCAGGGATATTCGCTGCTGCCGGGTATTATTCCGGAAAGCTGCCCTCATCCATGACGGCGGTTCCGTCCGGTGAGGTGAGGATAGCGGAATATCCTGAGCTGAGCTGCTCTGAGACAGAAGTATCTGCCGGTTCATCTGCAACCCGAAACGTCACATTTTCGCTCTTTGGAGCAGTACCTGTGAAGACAGTCAGCGTCCGTGAAGCCGAGCCGCCTGTGCTTGCAGCAGGCGGTATGCCATTCGGGATAAAGCTTCTAATGGACGGCGTTATGGTGACTGAGCTGGGAGATGTCACAGCAGCCAGCGGAGAAACGGTATGTCCTGCCGAAGAAGCCGGCATAGAGAAAGGCGATATAATAAAGCTTGCCGGCGGAAAAGAGGTATTCTCCAACGCCGGTCTTCAGGAAATCATTTCAGCCAGCGAAGGCAAAGCTGTGGAGATGACGGTAATACGTGACGGAGCAGAGTTTACAGCGGAGCTTGAACCGGTATTTTCACAGGTGTCAGACTGCTGGCGCTGCGGTATGTGGGTGCGTGACAGTGTGGCCGGTATAGGCACAATGACCTTCATAAACAGAGCTACAGGCGAATTTGCCGGCCTTGGGCATCCTATCTGTGATTCTGATACCGGAGAGCTCGTACCTCTTCAAAGCGGAGAAGCAGTACCTGTAAATATAACCGATGTGCGGCGAGGTGAAAAGGGGATACCCGGCGAGCTGCGGGGAGTATTCATGAATGACAGGCCTCTGGGCAGTCTGTACCTCAACAGCCGCTGCGGTATCTTCGGAAGGCTCAGCGATGAGATGCTTGCCCGGCTCGCAGAGGACTGCGAGGAGTTCACAATGGGATACCGGCAGGATGTGACTGCGGGCGAAGCCGAGATATATTCTTCTGTAGAGGGCTCATTGCCGGAGCGGTATTCTATTGAGATAGAAAAGGTAGATCTGAGCAATGATTCTCCGGGGAAGGATATGGTTATAAGGATAACCGACAGCCGTCTCCTTGAAAAGACCGGAGGCATAGTTCAGGGCATGAGCGGAAGCCCGATAATCCAGAATGGAAAGCTGATAGGCGCAGTAACTCATGTATTCGTAGCTGATCCCACAAGGGGATACGGCATATTTGCCGAGAGCATGGCCGAAAACCTTAGGGGATGAATATAACAAAATGGGCGTTACATCTGTAACGCCCCAGTGTTTTAAGTAAAAATTATCTGTTTTCCTCGCTGAAACCACTGTCAACGAGATCGATAAGAGCATCAACAGCAGCCTTTTCATCGGCACCGTCAGCGATGACCTTAACGTTTGTTCCTCCGACGATACCCAGTGAAAGTATGCCGAGGAGACTCTTTGCGTTAACTCTGCGCTCTTCTTTTTCGATCCAGATGGATGACTTGAATTCATTAGCCTTCTGAATAAAGAAGGTTGCAGGTCTTGCGTGAAGTCCAACCTGATTCTTAACCATTACTTCTCTGACAAACATAAACAACTCTCCTATTCTCTGTAATGTCAGCTTTCTATTCTATAAGCTGTAGTGGTGGTTGCAATTTTTCTTTGCTGATATAATTATACCTTCAAAAAACTGCATAGTCAACGGATTTCTCAGCATATTTCCTGAGATTTCATTAAATTCTACATTTAGATTAAATCGGAGAGGGATTTTCTTACCCTGCTTGTTCATAATTACTACAAAAAATCCTCAAATCCTTTGGTAATGTTATCTAAGATTCAACGTTAGATTATGTTTATTTTTTCTAAACGGAAAGAGATTTTGCTATTATACAACCTGTTTATAGTTATTTTATATACATATATATTTCTTTTATAGATATTGACAGCAAAAAATGGCTGACCATTTTTGGCTTTTATAAAAAGCAGTCATTTAGTGCGATACTCATATAGAATGTTTACGACAGTTATTGAGGGATCCCCTTTTGGAAAGGGGGGCGGGGAAGAACCTTTCCTCAGAAAGGTTTTCCCCGAGTAATTGCCATACACTTCTATATAAGCATCGCACTTACTGGCTGCTTTCATACTTCTCAAAGAGATCCGGGCGGCGTTCACGGGTTATTGCAAGGCTTTGCTCATGTCTCCAGGTCTCGATATTTTTATGGTGACCGGTGAGTAATACCGGCGGCACAGCTTCACCCTCCCAGACCTCAGGGCGGGTGTAGTGGGGATATTCAAGAAGTCCGCTGTAGATGCTCTCCTCGGTGAAGCACACCTCATCGGAGAGCACGCCGGGACACATTCTTGCCACCGCATCGGTAAGTACACAGGCAGGAAGCTCTCCTCCGGTGAGCACATAGTCACCGATGGATATCTCCTCGTCAACGATCTTGTCAAGGACACGCTGATCCACGCCCTCATAATGTCCGCATATTATGAGGATATTCTCCATCCGGGAAAGTTCAACAACTCTCTGCTGTGTAAGCACCTTTCCCTTGGGAGACATATATATAGTATGCGGTACAGCTCCCATATCGTCACAGACTGCCTTATAGCAGTCATATATAGGCTGGCACTGCATTACCATGCCCATTCCGCCTCCGTAGGGAGTATCGTCAACACGGCGGTGCTTGTCGTGGGTATATTCACGTATCTGCCGGCAGTGAACGTTGATCTTTCCGGCTTTTCTGGCTCTTCCCACAATGCTCTCGCCGAGAACGGCTTCACACATCTCGGGGAAGAGTGTTGCTATCTCTATGTTCATAATTTTTCCTTTATGTTTATTTTTTCTCCGGCATATTAAAGAAGATGTTTATCGATAACACTTTTCCTGCAGCATCGATAACTTCCAGCCTTCCGCCGTCAGTTGTATCATAAAAATATATTCCTTCTGTTTCAGGCTTCCCCAGTTTTTCTTCCAGCAGTTTCGGATCATCATTGGCGGTGAATCCGTCAATGGAGACAGCGCCTCTGTTGAAGTCATTGGGAGTGAACAGTATATAGTCTATATTCCGGTTTTCATTGACTTCTTCCTGATCGCAGTTGTATCCTAAAGTACATACGATACCGTCCTTATTGAAAATATTTATCATAGAGCCGGTGTCACCGCTCTGTACGTAGGAATCAAGTGTGAAGCCTTCGCCGAAGTCTGCGAAGGTCATGGGAGTTTTGAGCTGAACTCCGTCTATGGATATCTTTCCGGCAAGCTCGGCTGTTGTGAAGCTGGCTGCGCCGGAGGAAGCGGTATCCGAGGATACTGTTGAGCTGCTGCTGTCAGAGCTTCCGCAGCCTGTGAAAGTGAATGCAATGCCCAGTGCAAGTGCTGCGCTTATTATAATGTTTGATTTCATAAATATTCCTTCTTTCAGTCGAATAGTCCGTCCAGAGGACGTATTGTCATAACGTCATTTTCAATGTCGGTGGATACTATAACGTCAGCTATAGCCGGTACCAGATATTCCTTATCATCGCCCTTTATGACGTATACATCATTAGCGCCGGTCTGCATTACATCAGCCAGTTTGCCATAGATTTGACCGGAATCAGCGTCCCTGACCTCCATACCGATGAGATCCTGAATGAAATATGTATCGTCATCCAGTTCAAGGTCATCACGGTGCATATAGAGTATCTTATTGCGGAGCTTCTCAGCTTCCTCGGGAGTATCGATTCCCTCCAGCTTTGCGATCACAGTGTTCTTGAACACACGGGAGCGCTGGATGTTTATTTCCTTATGCTCCTTGCCGATGAAAAGTCTGTCGAACTCGCAGAGCAGCTCCGGAACGTCGGTGTATGGCATTATCTTTACCTCACCACGTATGCCGTGGGTGGTGACAATTTTTCCTGCTTCAAGGTATTGTTTTTTCATATTATTCATCCTCCAGCTCTATGGATTCTAATATAAGCTGTAAAGTATCTTCATTGAGATTCAGGCCTTTGTAATACAGCTCCAATGAATAGCATTTGTTGAGATCCTTTTTGGGATAGATCTCTATTGTTCTTACGGGATTGATATCTGCTTCACTATAAGGCGAATAGATAAAACCGATAAGATCATCCTTTTCGTATAGAACAGGATCCGGCGATATGCTCAGTGACTCGTCAGCGATCTCAGCAAAGCATTCAACGAGCTTTGCTGTTCCGTGCTGACGGGTGTCTATATTTTCTGTGGTAAAGGAATTGATTGCCTTTGCGTATTCAAAGGTATTCTTCGGCACTCTGCGGCTGATAGCACTGAACATTTTTTTCAGATCATCGTCATTGTAGTCAGAGAATAGCGAGCGGTAATAATTTTCTCCGCTTTTCCAGGACTCTGAGAATGAAGCCTGCCATTTCTTGGTTTTTCCGAAAAAATATATCCTGGTGTCAGTGATCTTTATTTCGTCTGTTGAAGGCTGTTCATACTCTCTGACTGAGCCTGGGACTTTTATTTTCAGGCCGAAGCCGGATATTTCTTCCCAGTCATCGGGAATTGGTTTGTTGGTGAACTGAAAGTTATTCATGCCTTTGAAGGTGTCAGGGTATTTCCTTTCGATCCTTCTGCGTGTGAGGCTGCCGGGAAATATGCTCCAGAGTATCGAAGATATCATAAAAATAATCGTTAATACGAGTCCGGAGAGCCTTATTGCTTTTTTCATGTGTATTCTCCATTTATTTGAGCTTTATGGAACTTGCTATCTGCCTGGCGGTATTATCGTCAGTGTTTTTTATCCAGATAGTGATCTCCCTGTATGGATTGTAGTCCGGATATATCAGGCAGGTCCACATTTCGCCGGATGTTGTGCTTTTGTATATGTGGTTGACATAGCAGGTAAAGCCGTTACCGTTGTATTTCCATGTGTCCTCTGAATTCCATGCAATATTTTTATCATATGCAAATTCCTTGAAAACGAGCAGGTCTTCTGAGCGGAGATGCAGACACATCTTAGCGTTGAGTTCGCCCTTTTCAAACCATAAAAGCATATTGCTGGGCGTGGAAGGGAACTCGTGATCTATTGATCTGAAAAAATGTCTGTAATCATTTTTATCGTATTTTTGAGTTGACCATAGATCAACCCCTATACGGTCGTATGTACCGCTGATATCAAATACCATCACACTTTGCTTTCCCTTCTGATATTTGGTGATGCTTGACATTTTATTTGAAACATCTTTCATATCAGCTGGTGCTAAGAATGTTATATCGCAGCAGGAGTATTCTTCAAAATCCTCCGGGACGCTGACCGGCTCAAAGTCCGGGATAGTGCGGTCGATGTTCTCGTACTTGTGCTTCACCTTGATATAGGTGAAAAGGCCGGGAAAGAAAATGAATATCACAAGTGCTGCTGTAAGGATCGGTGCTAAAAATATTGCGCCTATTTTTAATGGTAGTCTCATATTTCCTCAGTTTCAGTCCATTGATTTGTAGAAATCTATAAATTCGTTCATTGTTTTCGGAGCTTCATCGCTTTCAAGGAATGCGGAGGCGCCGGTTTCGTCTATGTACCATATATCGCTGGTGCCGAAAATACTGCTGTCATCGGGATCACCTATACCGATACCAACTACATAACCCTCGTAGAAAACCATTACCCACTGATTTGCATCAAAGCTGAAATTCTCGGTGAAGCCTTCTTCCTTGGTGTATTTGCTCAGCTCACTTCCGACACTGGTATCGTCCTGAAGGCCTTTTATAGTATCGTAAGCTGAATCGTCAGCGTCGAGGCTCAGGCTTTTATCTGAGCAGACGATGCAGTAGCGGCCGCTTCCGGTGCCTTTTACGGTTATGTCTGAAATAGCAGCGGCTCTCTGTATGTCATCTGCGACGAGCATATAGGCGTTTTTGCGGTATTTATGCTCGTCACCGGATTTTGTGATATTCTTTTCATCCTTGCTGCTGATGAAGTATTCACCTGAATCGTCAGTGAGGACTTCATTCACATGGACGAGGATCTCTTCCAGTTCATCGTCGGACAATCCGTATTTATCGTAAATGGCGGTAGTATTTTTCAGTTCTTCTATATTATTTATCTTGTCAAATTCAATGCTGACTTTTTCACCGTCAAGCTGATATTTGCCTGTATAGGTCAGTGAATAGTCGCCGGAGTCCAGTGTCATTGACATTTCGGAGCTGTTTTTGAATTCCATGCTGACTTCATTGGAAGCAAATCCGTCAGAGTCGCATACAGTCCAGTTTCCTTCAAGTGAATTATCGTTATCTGAGCTGCTGGATTTTTTTCCGCAGCTTGTGAGCAGCATAGCGGCTGCTGCAAAAATTATAATATTCCTGATCTTCATATGGCCTCCAATTAAAGCAGATGATTATTTTCGATAAAACTATCATTTAGCAGTTTGCAGGAAGTAGTATGGGCGGCGTTTCGCCGCCCGGTATATTCAGTATGTACCACTTCAGTTGCCTTTTCGTTATACTGCCGTAAACGAGTTTACGAGCGCCAACGTGAAAGGCGAAGCTTTTAGCTGCCGTAAGCGAAAGCAGACTGTCACTAACGTACAGAGTGAGCGAGCAAAGCAAGCGTCAACGTGAAAGGCGCAGCTTCCAGCTGCTGCTTAGTGGGTGAGGCGGCGCTTGCAGTAGGAACGCTTGCCGCATTTCGGACAGGTCAGCTTTCTTTTAGTCAGTGTATGCGGTCCCATAAGATAGGCCTTAGCTGAGGGGACAAATCTGGCCCCGCAGTGCTTGCACTCAAATGTTCCGGCACTGATATCTTCCATTACGGTAACAGTTAAGCCGCCTGTAAATATGATAAAAGTGATCATTGACAAAAGCACTCTTGTCCATGTCTCCATTTCAAATGTTCCTATTATTATGATAAGAGTGTAGCTTGCCAGCAGTGTTATAACACCGATGATAACTGAGATGATTATTTTCCTTATGCTTTCTTCTTTTTCACGCATGATATCCATAATATTTTCCTCCGCTTTTTTCTTGTAGTCCTCATCGGGGATACGTTCACCGGTAAGGAGTTCATTTACATTGATACCGAGCTTTTCACAAAGCGGGAGCATGAGCGATACTTCCGGAAGTCCCTTTCCGGTCTCCCATTTTGAAACTGTCTTATCACTGATAAGGAGTTCCTCGCCAAGCTGCTTTTGTGTCAAGCCTTTTTCTTTTCTCATTTGAGAGATGAAATGACCGATCTTGATCTGATCCATTTTTCGTGTCCTCCTTTCTGAGAAAAGTGTATCATACTGCGGAGAAGAAGTACACCCATGAACCGTAGGATCACGTCTGAAAGCGGAGTCTACGGTTCGTAGAGTACGTAATATTGCGGATAATCAGCCTTTAGCTGCTGAGTATATGCCAATAAACTTCCGTCCCGGAACGCTGCCGCAAGCGAAAGTAGACTTTGTCTTATGTAAAGAGTGAGCGAGCTTGCGAGCGTCAACGTGAAGGGCGCAGCTTTCAGTTGCCATAAGCGAAAGCAGACTCTGTCTTATGTAAAGAGTAAGCGAGCGAAGCAAGCGACAACGTGAAAAGCGAAGCCTTCGGCTTTAGTTTTTCATCTCGAA
>LVAK01000020.1 GCA_001604035.1 Clostridiales bacterium Firm_05 | reverse complement strand
TCCGTGCAGAAGCTTCTCGAAAACATCGATCCGGACGTTTCAAGGAAGGTCAATCTGCGGCGTTTCGTTGACTCATCGGAGAAGATACTCAACGAGGTAACATCCTACATTTCCGATAATTCCACTGATATCATAAACTTTTTCACAAATGCCGGAAAGGGTATGTTCAACTGGCTGGTAGCATTCATTCTCTCCGTATATCTCCTTGCGGGAAAGGAAAGGATAAAGACCGGCTCCACAAGATTTATGAAGGCGACCATGTCTCCTGCAAGCTACGAGCATACTATCTCCTTCCTCAAGCACTGTGATGCCGTACTCAACCGCTATATCGTATTCACTATTATCGATGCACTGATCGTCGGAACGGTAAATGCTATATTTATGGCTATAACCGGTATGCAGTACATCGCCCTCGTATCCTTTGTAGTGGCTATAACCAACCTCGCCCCCACATTCGGCCCTTTAGTCGGTGCAGCTATAGGCGGTTTCATCCTCCTTATGGTCGATCCGAAAAGCGCACTTATATTCCTTATATTCACACTTATCCTCCAGCTCTGTGACGGATATCTCATAAAGCCTAAGCTCTTCGGCAGCACTCTCGGTGTGCCCGGACTGCTCATACTCATAGCGATCATCGTAGGCGGACGTATATTCGGCGTTATAGGAATTCTCCTTGCTATACCCTTCGCAGCTATCTGCGATCACTTCTACCGGGAGAACCTGCTGCCGGCTCTTGAAAAACGGCGTGCCGAAAAGAATAAGCTGGCGGAAGAGAAGAAGGCTGTCCCGGAGGACGATGACGGGAACGTAGGACAGACCGACTGAGGGTTTCATACATCATTGCATTATTAAGATTATTTTAAGCATACCGGGGTATAATGTAGTCAAAGGATCAGAAGATCCTCCCCAATCCCCCTTATTGTTTCATTTTTTCTATGGCTGCCTGCATTATGCGTGCGGCTTGTATAGAAGTATATGACATTTATTGAGGAAAGAACCTTTCCTCAGAAAGGTTTTCCCCGAGTAACTGCCATATACTTCTATATAAGCCTAACGCTCAAGTGCAGGCGTTTTTATTCCCGGAAATAATTGACAGCCGGTGCTGTTGCGGTTATAATATATAATAGAACAAAGGCAGCTCCGCCATGCGGCGCTGTACGGAATACCGCATACGGCGGTACGGGGAAAGAGATTATATGAAGAATTTTTTTAAGTCAATGGGAGCTTTTGTAAAGGCGCTCCCTCATTTTCTGTTGTTTGAATTTCTGTTCAAACTCATACTTGCGGCCGTTGGTGCGCCCATACTCAACCTTGCTCTTGGTCTGACCATGAAGGGGGCTCATATCTCATATCTTTCGGATGAGAGCATGATGATATACCTGAAAAGCCCGGTAACTATATTCATCGTGCTGATACTCCTGTTCCTTTCAGGCTTTTTCGCATTTGTTGAGCTTTGTGCTCTGGCAGCCTGCTTCACCTGCTACAGCAGGCATGAGAAAATAACCGTAGGAGGTATGCTGCTCACCGGACTGAAGGCGTTTAAAAAGGCTTTCCGTGGACAGGGCATACTCCGTTTCATGATATTCATGCTCTGTATGCCCTTCGCCCATTTTACACTTTCGTCAGGAATGTTCATGGCACCGCTGCTGCCGATACTCAGGAGAATGTTCATCCACTATGACAGCCGGCTTGCCGTTATGACCTATGTGCTGATACAGCTTCTTTTCATATTCCTTATCGTAAGCCGGAGCTATAGCCTGCACTACATCGTGCTCACCGACAAGAAATTCCCGGAATGTGTCAGGGCAAGCCGTGAAAAGATCGCCCACAGGCGTGTCAGAACAGCTTTCACCTTCCTGCTTTGGACAATGTTCATCCTTCTGGTGACTATAGCCATAACCTTTGGTATAAGCTTTATTATCGTACTGTTCATCAAGGGCTTCTCCCGGCCGGAAAAGGCTTTCCGTGGAGCTCTCAGCGTCATAAGGTATGCGTTGAGGGTATTTACCGCTGTATCCGCATTTCTGTCAGCTCCTGCCATAATGTGCTGGCTCACAGGCCGATTCCTCGGCGACCTCAGGGATGATGAGGAGATAATCATCCCCGACCGTGACAGAAAGAAGATGCGCCATCTGCCAAAGGCCATACTCATCCTCAGCCTTGCTGCCGGCGGACTTATGCTGAATATCAGCTACATAAGAAGCGTATACAAGGGCAATATCAGGATGTATGCGCCTATAAACGGAACTCAGGTCAGTGCTCACAGAGGCGCCTCTTATGATGCTCCGGAAAATACAAAATATGCTTTTGAAGCTGCTCTCGACAGCGGAGCGGACTATATAGAGCTGGATGTGCAGCTGACCAAGGACAAACAGCTTGTGGTCATCCACGACAAGACCATTGACCGCACCACAGACGGCTCCGGAAAAGTCTCCTCATACACCTATGACCAGCTCCAGAACTTCTCCGCGGGAAAATGGTTCGGAAGTGAATTTGAGGATGCAAGGATCATGCTCCTGTCAGATGTTCTCGAACTCGTAGGCCACAAATGCCTTATGAATATCGAGATAAAGGACATCGGAAACGTAGATCTCATCGCAGAAATGACCGTTGATCTGGTAAAGGAGTACGATATCCGTGATTCCTGCTATATCACATCCTTCTCCTACAAAGCCCTGCAAAAGGTCAAGGAGCTGGATCCTAAGATAAAGACAGCTCTTATAGCAAATCTTGCCTCATCCACATCATACTCAAAGCTTCCGGATATCGATGCCGTAAGCATGAACTATATCTTCGTAAACCAGAGCGTCGTTAATACCGTACACCAGAACGGCAAGAAGATATTTGTATGGACTGTTGACCGTGAAGAGGATATCCGCTCCATGACATCGATGAACGTGGACAATATAATCACAAACCGTCCGGATAAGGCAGCTGAGATAGCTGACTCTGACCGTATCGGAGATACTATCCTGACTATATTGCAGATGATATTCAGCAGCTGAATATATAATGTATCACAGGGAAAAATAATCACAGATATATCGCCTTTTACTTGACAAATTAAAATATATAAAGTATAATTGTGGTATGTAAATGTATTGCGAGGTCAAAAATGAAGGACGGAAGACGTTTTATAAGAACGATCCTCTTGCTTACGCTCATTATGGGAGCGCTTACCATCTCCCTTATGGTGCTGGCAAGAATCAGAGATAAGAATAATACCTACATCACCATAGATATCGGCACAATGAAGCTGGTACAGCTTGAGGAGCCAAAGGACGGCGATCCGATCGCTATAATAGATACCACTGAGGGCGAGATCAGAATGGTGCTCTACCCACAGTATTCCCCGAATGCGGTGAAAAATTTCACAGAGCTGGCGGAAAAGGGGTACTACGATAATACCTACGTCTTTGATACCCAGGACGGCGCATATGCCGGCTGCGGCGCAAAGAAATCCAACGGCGCAGCAGGCGATGATACAGATGAGCGTATCGAACGTGAGCTCAGCCAGGATCTCTGGCCGTTCAGAGGCGCTGTATGTATGATAAATACCGAGTACAGCCGTACCTTCAAGGAAAAACTCCTCGGCGGCGGAACATACTACTGCGGAAGCCGCTTCGATATACTGAACTCTATCAAGTTCACCGATGATATCTCCGATGACCTAAGGGAATCTTCTCCCCGCAAGGATCTTGCAGAAGCATTCATCAGCAAGGGCGGCATCCCAAATTTCTCCCAGCAGATGACCATTATCGGTCAGACATACGAAGGGCTGGATGTTGTGGATAAGCTCGCTTCACTCAAATATGAAGAAAACGGCGCCTATAATCAGCCCGTTCCCGATGCTATGATAAAGTCGATACGTATAAGCACTTACTCCTCTAAAGACGAAAAAAAAGAAAAATAATAGTCACGCTTTACGAAATATCATCGAATCCACCTTTGTCTTCTCTATTTTTTAACAAAATTTAGCGAAAACTATTTACAAATTGAATTTTATGATGTATAATAAATAGGTTACTGGGGGGTAACTTAATTTCACAGCATATCTAAGGAGTGAAATTTATGGCAAAAAAGGCTCTTGCAGCTTTTATCTGCACCGTAACCGCCGCATCAGCTCTTTATTCCTGCGGCAAACATCTTGAAGTTGACGATGCTTCGTCATATGTCACTTCATCTGCATCCGGTGAGGCGACTCAGTCAGCGACCGAGGCACCTGAATACCTGAAAAACGGAGAGATAAATATTGAGAGATTCTCCGACAGATCAGTTCCGGATATCGACAAGGAAACCTCTACAGTTAAGAACTTCACTGCCCCGAAAGAGGGCGATACAGTCATTATCATGAAGCTTAAGGGCTATGACGGAGAGATAAAAATAAGACTTTTCCCCGAATACGCTGATAAAGGTGTTGAGAATTTCGTCGGACTGGCCGAAAAAGGCTACTATGACGGACTTATCTTCCACCGTGTCATCCGTGACTTTATGATCCAGGGCGGCGATCCTACCGGCACTGGAACAGGCGGCGATTCAATATGGGGCGGAATGTTCGACGGCGGCGCCGATACCAATGTTATCCACGCAGCCGGTGCTGTTGCCTATGCAAACAGCGGTTCAACATCCACCGACAGAAGTCAGTTCTATATCGTTACCGGCAGCCAGTATCCCGAGGAACAGTTCGCTGAACAGGATCCGGAGGATGTAAAGAAGGTATATTCTACTGCCGGAGGCGCTCCATGGCTGGACGGCGGCTATACCGTCTTCGGTCAGGTATATCAGGGACTTGATATTGTGTTCTCTGCCCAGGATGTGCTTACACAGAAAATGATAAGCGACGATCCTATGAATGCTGAGGACAGACCTGTGGAAGAGCTGGCGATAGAGTACCTTAAGGTCGGAAAATACGAGGGCGAGGAACTTAAATGGTTCATTGCCGATTATAAATAATATATGTGTACCTGCCGCAGACGGCGGCTGAATATAACAAAAGAAAGTAGTTCAGGAGAGAAATAAATAATCCTGAAAAATAAGGAGCGAATCTAATTGGATAAGTTTGTAGTTAAAGGCGGAAGACGCCTGACCGGTGAGGTCACTATCAGCGGAGCTAAGAATGCTGCTGTCGCTATCCTTCCGGCAGTGATCCTGTCAGATGAACCATGTGTCATCGAAAATGTACCTACCATAAGCGATGTCAATATCTGTATCCGTATCCTCAAGGAAATGGGTGCAAAGGTGGAGAATATCGGAAAGGACGTTTACAGGATCGATCCTACCACTATTGATAAATTCTGCGTCCCATACGAGACCGCAAGGAAAATGAGGGCTTCCTACTATTTCCTCGGCGCTCTTCTGGGTAAATTCAAAAAGGCAAGAGTTTCTATGCCCGGCGGATGTCCTCTCGGAGACCGCCCTATAGACCAGCACCTTAAAGCTTTCACTTCCCTCGGCGCTAAGTATAACCTGAGCCAGGGCATGATCGATCTTACCGCAGACAAGCTCTCCGGTAATCAGATCTTCTTCGACGTTGTTACTGTCGGAGCTACTATGAACGCTATGCTGGCCGCTGTAAAGGCAGAGGGACTCACAGTTATAGAAAATGCCGCTAAGGAGCCTCATATCGTTGACCTGGCCAACTTCCTCAATTCTATGGGAGCCAATATCATGGGCGCAGGTACTGACGTTATAAAGGTCCGTGGCGTTGAACATCTCCACGGCACTACCTATTCCGTTATCCCGGATCAGATAGAAGCCGGTACATTCATGGTGGCTATCGCTGCTACAAAGGGCGATGCTATCATCAAGAACGTCATCCCCAAGCACCTTGAGTCTATCACCAAGAAGCTGGAAAAGATCGGCGTTAATATCGAACAATACGACGACAGTATAAGAGTCTGGGTAGACGGACCGCTGGTAAAGACCAACGTTAAGACAGCTCCGCATCCAGGATTCCCAACAGATATGCAGTCTCAGATAGCTACTCTTCTCACTCTCGCTCAGGGGACAAGCATCATCACAGAGAATATCTGGGAGCAGAGATTCCGTTATGTGGACGAGCTCAGAAGAATGGGCGCTGATATCACTGTCAACGGCAAAGTCGCTCTCATTGAGGGTACAGGAAAGCTCATGGGCGCTCCTGTCAAGGCTTGTGACCTCAGAGCCGGTGCTGCACTTATAATCGCAGGACTTGCTGCTCAGGGAGTTACCGAGATCGAGGATATCTTCCACATTGAGCGTGGATACGACTGCATGGAAGGCAAGCTCAGAGCTCTCGGCGCTGATATCGAAAAGGTAAGCGTTCCGGATAAGGCTGTCGAAACAAAGCCTGCCGAGGATAAGGCTGCTGTATAATGATACATCTCACCGCACGTAATGTGCGGTGAAATTGTTAATAGACCTCAAATTAATATAACAGACTGCGGGCGCCGGGACGGCGTCCCTACATAAAGTTGCGTAATATCACAAAATTGTAGGGGCGGCGTTTCGCCGCTCGCTTTGCCGTTTTATTTGATTTTGATTTTTATTAGTAAATCATTGTTTTAATTAAAATACCCCTTGCAAATCATACAGATATGTAGTATAATGAAAGATAGTATTATAATCGGGGATTATGGCTTAAAAGCGCCTTATCATAAACTCTCCCCGTGAAAAAAGGAGGAACAACATTGGCAAATTCAAAAGCTTCCGGTACTGCCTCAAAGCCGAGATCAGGCAGTGCAGGAGCCAAAAACGGGTCCAAGACCCGCAGACCGAACCAGTACAACGGCAAGCCTGCCCGTACTGCTGCGGATGTGATCGCTGAGGCAGCACTGCCAAAGTCAAACCTTTGGTTCTGTATCCCAGCTTTCATAATCCCATTCGTTCTGACGCTCATTTCCTATATCGCATTCGGTGTATACCCGTTTGGTGAGCGTTCAGTTCTTACACTCGATCTCAGCGGACAGTATATCTACTACTTTGAATCCCTCCGTGATTCGATATGGGGCGACAGCAGTCCCTTCTACAGCTGGAGCAGAAACCTCTCCGGCGGATTCATGGGTATCATCGGCTACTATCTGGCCAGTCCGTTCACGCTGATAATCATGCTCCTGCCAAGGAAGATGATCGTTGAGAGCATGATGATAATGCAGATGGTCAAGGTAGGATCATGCGGTGCTGCCTTCTGCGTATACGCACAGCGCTCAAAGCACGTAGCTCCCATACCGTCAGTTATGTTCTCTACGATGTACGCTATGATGAGCTATGTTGTTATACAGCTTATCGATCCTATGTGGATCGACGGACCTATTTTCCTGCCGCTCATCATACTCGGTGTCGAGTACCTTATCGATGACGGAAGAAAGATCAACTACATTATCCCCCTTGCTATAATGTTCGTCGCAAACTTCTATATCGGCTTTATGGTTGCGATATTCGTAGCAATTTACTTCTTCTACTATCTCTTCTTCGGTACAAACAGGAAATTCAAGGACATTACTGAGTATTTCTATACCTTCGTGAATATGGGAATCGCTACTATAGTAGTGCTCCTTTGCAGTATGTTTATGATACTCCCTGTCTACAACGCCCTTGCACTTGGTAAATTCGACTTCTCTGAGCCGGATTACAGCTACAGGAACCTCTTCAAGCCTCTTGAGCTCGTTCCATGTATGCTTCCCAACCAGTACTACTCCGTAAACGTTGACGAGGGTACACGTATGTACGGACGTCCGGAGATATACAGCGGCGTTATGTCATTCGTAATGCTCCCGCTCTACTTCATGAACAGAAAGATCAAGCTCAACAGAAAGATCGGAAACGCTCTGCTGCTCTTCATCATGTTCATGAGTATGTACGTTAAGCCTATCAATATGCTCTGGCACGGCGGACAGGATCCTAACTGGCTGCCTTACAGATACTCATTCATAGTATCATTCATAGTTATTGCTATGGCAGCAGATGTGTTCTCAAAGCTGGACGGCTACAAACTCACATACAAGGAGGCAGGCATAAGCTTCGGTATAATTGCCCTGCTCACCGCCTTATTCGTATCCAATATGCCAAAGTACAACTACAACCAGGACAGATACAAGTACGTTGCTGTATGGCCGTATAAGGACACTATGGAGCACGGCTCTGATAAGTGGGACGAGGTATGGCTCGGTACAGTCGCTATAGGTATGGTGCTTGCTGCTGTATATGTGATCTACCTGTTCGCATACAGCAATATGAAGAAGAAGTCTGCAAAGACTCTCCTTACCTGTGCTGTTGCCGCAGTAGTCATCTTCGAGGGCGGCTACAACTGCTATGACTCCTTCCGCAAGATCTTCAAGGAAGTCGGCAACTCCGACAAGAGCACATATACCGAGATACTCTCCGGTAAGGATGTTGTGGATGAGCTTGAGGAATACGACGGCGGCTTCTATCGTGCTGAAAAGACCTACAGCCGTATCGTAAACGATAACCTGGCTCTCGGCCTCAAGGGTATCTCACATTCAAGCTCAGTTATGAACGCAAGAGCTATCTCCTTCATCGAGGCTATGGGATACTTCACCCAGAGCTTTGAATCCAAGTATGAGGGCAGCAACCCTGTTGCAGACTCACTCCTCGGCATAAAATATGTTCTCGATGATCCGGACAGATCATCCAGCACAAAAATGCTTGACTCCTCTTATATAAAGCGCTTCTCAACAACATACAAGAAGGACGACGATGTTACTGCAAATGTTGATATCTATGAGAACCCCAATGCGCTCTCTATCGGATATATGGTTGACGCAGGAGTTGCAAGACTCACAGGCGTCGGCAACGACAATCCTTTCAACAGCCTTAACAACATCCTCAGCGCTATGACAGGAAATACGGATCTTTCTCAGAATCCTTTACAGCCAAAGCAGTATTACGTTCAGATACCGGTTGAGGTGTCCTACGATAACACAAAGGTACATCTCCATGACTATCTCAACGATCCGAATAACGATGGAGATCCCATGCACCAGCATGACTGCTTTGAGGCTTACCCTGATGCCGGAGATGCAGTTGTAAACGTACACCTTACAGTTCCTCAGACCGGCGAGTTCTATATGCACCTCGGCTCTGAAGTAAGAAAGGCCTGCAACGTATGGGTTTCTGATACAAAGGACGAAAACGGAAACTTCTTCGGTCATGAGGCATACGGCACATACTTCAATACCAACTCTTCTCCTATAGTAAGGATCGGCCCATACAATGAGGGTACAGAGGTCGAAGTAAGACTTACTATCCAGGCTTCCGGTCCGAACGGACGCTACCTTGGCCAGAACGAGTACCTCATGGTCAGAAAGATATCAGGCTTCAACTTCTACTACCTTGACAAGGACGCATTTGAACAGGATATAAACCTCATCAAGCAGAGTCAGTGGCAGATCGATACAGATAAGTCAAATGAACGTTACCTTGAGGGTAAGATCACTGCAAGACAGGGACAGATCATGATGACATCTATCCCATACGAGCCTGGCTGGGAGATCGAAGTTGACGGCAAGAAGATCGATAATCTTGTGGTCGAAAAGAATTATGAAAATTCTGATAAGACATACCTCACAAATAAGAGCGGCAGCGAAGGTGAGATCGTTATTGTAGGCTCACTTATCGGTATACGTCTGCCGGAAGGTGAGCACACCGTCACTATGAAGTATACTCCGCCAGGATTCAGACTTGGAGCAGTTGCCTTCTTCATCGGTATTGCTTGCATAGTTCTCCTCTACCTCTACGACAGAAAACACAATCCAGTCATAAAGAAGAGGCTTGAGGCAAAGAAGAGAAAGAAACTGGGACTTCCTGAGGAGACTGAGGAAGAGGCTTCAGACAAGAAGAAAAAGAATGTCCAGATCATAAAATCCAAGGGAGCTGTCAAGGGCGATGTTTCTGAAAACGCTAAGAAAAAAGCTCAGAAGGCTCGTGAAGAGGCTGAGGAAATAGCTTCAAAGAACGAGGAGCTCCTGGAAAAAGGCAAAGCCTATGCCGAAAAGGCAGAGGATAAAGCCGAAGAGCTACTCGATGAGGCAAAAGACACAGTTGAAGATATCAAGGAGAAAGCAGAGGAAAAGACTGCTGAGGCCGTGAAAAAGACTGTAAATAACACCGCTAAAAAGTCCGGAAACGGCAACAGAAACGGCAAGAAGAAAAAGAAAAAGTGATAATGTATCACTGACAAAGCTCCTCCCATGATCATGGGAGGAGCTTTTTTGTAAAAATATGGTATCCATTATATGAATATCGGAGTTAAATGAAAACTTCCTCCGCTGTAGGGCGGAGGAAGTTTTCGCTATTTACACACTTGGGAGGTGGTAATTATTGTTTGTTGTATGTTACCCACTGGTAGCGAGCTGTGAGAGGAGTTCTGCCGTTGAAAGGCTTGAGCCATTCATCAACACCTGTTCCCGGCCATACATTCATCATGATCTTTCCGGGAGTCTGTGGGATATCCTGATAAGCTGTGTGTACGGGCTTGCCGTCTACATACCATGTGATGTGGTCACGCTGCCAGTCAAAGCCGTATGTGTGGAATCCCTGAGAAGCGTCGAATCCGAGGTCATATGTGAACTCGTGCTCGCCCTTGCTGTTTGAGAAGTAATTGAACTGTACCTTTGTTGTGTCCTTACCGAGGATCTCAACATCGATCTCATCCCATGGGTTATTGTCGGACTCACCTGTGTAGGTGAAGAATGAGGATACAACACCGTCATTCTTTATGGCCTGCATAGATGTCTCATAGTAGCCAAAGCCGTAGAAGTCCTTAGTTCTGTACTCGCCTGCGGAATATGGATACTTTGCAGAATCAGGATACTTTGAATCGTATCTTCTCTGATCTATAGTCAGGTTGAGAACGCCGCCGTCATAGGATGTATTCTCCTTATGCCAGAAGCAGTTGAACATACTCTGGTTTGACCAGCCGTCGGAAGCCATGAATGTTGAAGGCTGTCCCTTTCTGAAGTCAGCGACCATTGTTGCATTGTTGTTGATAGTTCCGCTGCTGTTATTATTGTTATTGTTGTTGTTATTATTGTTGTTATTGTTATTATTATTGCTGTTGCCGTTCTTCTTATATGTTACCCACTGATAACGTGCTGTAAGAGGAGTTCTGCCGTTGAAAGCCTTGAGCCAGTTGTCAACGCCTGTACCCGGCCATACATTCATCATGATCTTACCAGGTGTGCTTGGGATATTCTGAGTAGCTGTGTGTACAGCCTTGCCGTCTACGTACCATGTGATATGATCGGGCTGCCAGTCAAATCCGAATGTGTGGAATGCCTCAGAAGCATCGAATCCAAGGTCATATAAGAACTCATGATCGCCCTGGCCGTTTGTGAAGTAGTTGAACTGAACCTTTGTGGTATCCTTACCGAGGATCTCGATATCGATCTCATCCCATGGGTTCTTGTCGGACTCTCCTGTGTAGGTGAAGAATGAGGATACAACGCCGTCATTCTTTATAGCCTGCATTGATGTCTCATAGTAGCCGTAGCCGTAGAAGTCCTTAGTTCTGTACTCACCTGCGGAATATGGATACTTTGCAGAATCAGGATACTTTGAATCTGATCTCTTCTGGTCGATCACCAGGTTGAGAACGCCGCCGTCATAAGTTGTATTCTCCTTATGCCAGAAGCAGTTGAACATACTCTGGTTTGACCAGCCGTCGGAAGCCATGAATGTTGATGGCTGTCCCTTTCTGAAATCAGCGACCAGATCAGCGCTGGAATCCATAGGTGTTCCACGGTCAGGGATGTTGTTGCCTGGCTTTGTTGTAGTGGTAGCAGCTCTTGTAGTTGTGGTAGTTGTTGTGGTGGTAGTAGTTGTTGTTCTTGCAATAGTTGTTGTTGTAACTATAGGATCATATCCCTGCTTATAAGACTCAGGGAGAGTCTTTACTATTCCGAGAAGGTACTTCTGGATAGTGAGCGCATCCATAGGAGTGAGATTATCGCCGTGGTTATAAACATCGGCATTGAATGAGCCCTGAGCTTTGATATGTGTTGACTCGGAGCCGTTCTCGCCGTATTTATCAGCATTTGAAAGTGACTGCATAACAAGGACAGCATCGTTCATCTTTACAAAGCTGTCACAGTCAGCATCGCCCCATTTTGTGCTGCCGTCATAAGGCGGATCATCGATAACAACACTGCCGGTATCACTCTCTGTCAGTGTCATGAGGTATGTAAGAGGGGAGTTCCAGTAAATAGTGATCTCATTTGTGGAATAGCTTCCGTCGTTATCAACATAGCACTTAGCTGCCGGTGCATCAGCACAGTAAGCTACTGCAGCGTCATCCTCAAGGCTCTGGTCAACACCGCCGACCAGCATACCCTTCATAGCCTTGTTCTTAGCTACTGAAGGACGGTGATGAGGATGCTCGGGAGATACTGTACCATAACCGGTTACGAAGCTTGTTCCGAGCGGATTTGTTCCCAGGAGGTAGTTGAGCTGGCTGTCTGCGCCTGCAAGGTAGCTCTTGTCGCCTGTGAGCTGGTATGCAAGAGCCATATAGATACCTGCATTGGCAATAGTCATGTTGCTGCCCCAGTCATACTTTGTGATTGCAACGCCGTAGCTCTGGCTGTTTGAAGTGCTGAGGAGCTCATCAGCCTGGCTGACGATAGTATCCTTAGCGTTCTTGTATAAGCTTGAATTCTTGTCAATGTCCTTCATGGTAACGAGGGCGATATTGCCGTAGTCACCTACTGTAGACCAGTCAAGACCTTTTTTCACTGTCATATTCTCAACAGCTGACTTGTACTTGCTGCTTCCTGTAGCTCTGTACATCTGAGCTGCTGCCCAGTAACGCTCGTCGCTGTCGTTCTTGCTGAAATCAGCATAGTTGCCGGTAACGATATTTGACGGATTTGTAAGCTGATAGTTGGGATTTGCCTCTAAGTAAGCCCATGCCTTCTCAGCAGCGCTGAGGCACTTGTTTGCAAATGTGCTGTCAACATTCTTGTAGAACTCATATGCAAGAGCCATTGAAGCACAGAAGTTTGCTGTAGCAGTAGTTGAAACAGGAGTTACGATGAGCTCTCCTGTCTCCTCTGTAGGCATTACGAAGCCCGGGAAATTTGCACAGCTTACCTTGTGGTAAACACCGCCGTTTGAGGCCTGCATCTTCAGCATCCACTCCAGCTCGAAACGAGCTTCATCCAGTATATCAGGAGTGCCGTTTCCGCTTTCGGGGATGCCGATATTATCGCTGTAGAGCGAGGGGTTAGCTCCATAAGCGTAAAGCAGGTCGGCCACAGCTTTGGCTGCCGGAACGACATAACGTCCGTAATCACCGGCGTCATGCCAGCCGCCGCTTACGTCGATCTTCTGATTTGTACCGTAAACGGTTGCAAGTGAGGTATGGCAGGCATCGTGGCCGAAGGTTGCATCATTAACTTTAGTTCCGCAGCGCTGTAAATAAAGCATCTTTACGGAATCATCAAGAAGGTTATTATATACATTGTTTCCGATCTCAAATGTATATGAATTATCAAGTCCGTCGCAGGTTATATAGTATTTGCCTGCAGCAGTAACGCTTGAGAAGTCTCCGATATAGTTAGTCTCTCCTGCTGAGGAGTTGCTCTTTGGTCCCTGAAGATCGTCTGTAAGAACGACCTGCTTTGTGGAAGCATTTACAACAGAGAACTTTCCGCCATTTACATTGCGGAATACAGCCGTTTTCTTGGCATCTGGGGTATATCCCACCTGATTTATGTTGATATCAGGCTGATATGTAGTTTCGCTGCTCATATCAACTTCATTCGGATTGAGAAGCTCCAGCACAACATTATCAAGGTAGATTGTATGTGCCGGAAGATCCGGATCAGCTTCCTGATCTCCGCAGTTGAAGCAGAGCTTAGCCATGATATCTGTATCGTACTCCATAGTGAAGGTCTTTTCTACAGTCTTAGCTGTAGGGCCAATGTCAAGGCCCTCCCATGTATAAGCCTGATAGGTTCCGCCGTTCTGCTGGATCATGCATTCAACAAAACGATTTGTAGTACAGGAGATATCATAGGATAAACGATATTTACCATTCTTGTAAAGCGGTACTACAGAATATGAAAACTGTACAGCATAATTCTTTGTTCCGACACTGTTTACCTTAAGAGCAAGTTTTCCGCTCTCAGTAGTGAGTGTACAGCTTCCGCCGCTCTCCTTGTAGGTGCCCCATCCGGTCGTGCCGGATTCAAATGTGGAATTCTTGATGATATTTTCTGCTGCGCTTGCAACAACTGTCGGGATATTCGGGATAGCTGCTGCCATCATTGAGCAGGCGGCCAGAGCAGCTGCACAGCGCTTCAAATAATGTTTCTTCATAATTTTACTCCCTCTCGATCCAAGAACCGCCTACATATTATTTGCCCAAAATATGAGCATACGGTTCAATTATTTCAAGAATAATATACATTATACCTGCATTTTAGTATATTATTTTTATGACATTAATGGTAAAATGGTGACATTCCGCAAAAAAACGCCGTATTAACCATGGTATACATATAGAATGTTTACTGCGATTATTGAGGTAAACCCTTTCCTCAGAAAGGTTTTCCCCGAGTAATTGTCATGTACTTCTGTATAAGCATCACGCTTATACCACTGCCTTCTGTCTAACACCAATCTACGGAGCGTAGATTGACTTTTCAGCAGAGACAGTGTAGAATAAAAACACAGCCACAGGACTGCTTCACATAACATTGAGGTGATAATTTTGGATCAGATAAAAACAGGTATACTTATTAAAAAATTCAGGACTGCCTCTGGACTTACTCAGAAGCAGCTTGCGGAAAGCCTTAACGTCAGCGATAAGGCCGTATCAAAATGGGAGTGCGGCAACGGCTGCCCTGACATCTCCCTGCTCTCACAGATAGCAGATATCTTCGGTACCGATATCCGCTCACTGCTGACAGGGGAGATCAATAAAAATGAAAGAGAGAAAGGAAATATGAAAAAACTCAGATTTTACGTATGCAAAGAATGTGGAAATATCATCACATCTTCATCGGATACAGATATTACCTGCTGCGGAAATAAGCTTTCTCCGCTTGAGCCGCAGAAGGCAGAAGATAATGACCGTCTCATTACAGAAGATATCGGCGGAGAATGGTCCGTGACCTCGGAGCATGAAATGACCAAAGAGCACTATATCTCCTTCGTTGCCTATGTTTCAGACAGCGCTGCAATGCTGTTCAAACAGTACCCGGAATGGGGAGTGCAGGTGCATCTCCCGCTTTACCGCTCCGGCAGACTGGTCTGGTACTGCACAAAACACGGACTTTTCTATCAGGACATCAGAAGAGATCCCCCCACAAAAAAATAATGAGCATCAACTTACTTTATTAACAATAAGTAAAGATTTTTTTAGATTTCTCCGAATGATCGATAAAAAATTTTTCATAATATAATTTCCTCAAATAATTACATATGGTATAATCGTTACAATTTCATATAAAGCTATCGGTATAAGGCAAAATCCCTCTGTGCAAGATAATTCATATTTTTTTAATTATCTGTTTGACAACTATTAATAATTCATCGTCGGTTTGCACACAAGGACATATATTTAGTTATTCATTTCACTAAAATATATCAAAACATATTGACAATGGCTATTTTTCGGTGTAGAATAATAATGTAAAAATGTTTTTGACATTCTATGGGGGGTAACAATTTTAAGGAGGAAATCAGATATGAAAAAAGTTATTGCAACAATAACAGCATTGGTCATGGGCGGCTCCCTCGCAGCCTGTGGAAAGACTTCATCCAGCTCAGAATCTGCTGTATCAAACCCCGGCGATAAAACTATCGGTATAGCAATGCCGGCTCAGAACCTTGAGCGTTGGAATTCTGACGGCGAGTTTCTCAAAAATAAATTTGAGGAAGCAGGATACAATGTTATCCTTACTTATTCTGACAACAACGCTACAAAGCAGAACAACGATGTAATAGGCCTTATATCAAAAGATGTTGATCTGCTCCTGATCGCAGCTGTTGACGGAAAAGAACTTTCAAAGACACTCGATGACGCAAAGGCAAAGAATATCCCTGTTGTTTCGTATGACAGACTCATTATGGGTACAGAAGCTATTACATACTATGTATCCTTTGATAATGCTACGGTAGGCAAGCTCCAGGGAGAATATATAAAGGAACAGCTCCAGCTTGATGATACGAGCGGCCCTTACAACATCGAATTTGTCGGCGGCGATCTGGCTGATAACAATGCAAGATATTTCTTCAACGGGGCTTATGATACCCTCGTAAACTACATCGACAGCGGCAAGCTCAATGTCAGATCCGGAAAGACTACATTTGAACAGGTCGCAACAACAGACTGGCTCCCTGAAAACGCAAAGAAAGATATGGAAAAGAATCTTAATGCCAATTATCCTTCCGGAACACAGCTCGATGCTGTGATCTGCTCCAATGACTCAACTGCTCTCGGAGTTACTCAGGCTATCGATTCCACATATAACGGTTCAAATCAGCCTATCATAACCGGCCAGGACGGAGACGAAGAGAACCTCCGCAATATCGTTGACGGAAAACAGGCTATGACTGTATATAAGAACCTCAACGACCTCACACTCGTAACATTTGAAGTATGTAAGACTATCCTCGAAGGAAATGTACCGGCAGCAGGCCTTGTAGATTCCCTTCCTATGGAAGTTACCTATGATACAGGCTCCTACAACAATGGTAAGAAGTACGTTCAGTCCTATCTGCTCGTTCCTTATGTTATAACTAAGGATAACCTTCAGCTCCTTGTTGAAACAGATCTCTATAAGTGGAATGACGATGGCAAGTATCTGTCAAAGGTAAAATAACATAAGATATTTTCCGGACTTCTGTATGAAGTCCGGATTTTTTTCATTTCTGCAAGAGAAAACTGATGCTCATACGTCTTATATATGTGAAGGCTTCAAATACAGGCGTTTCCGTCACTTCTGCTATTGACAAAGCACTGTAAAATTGATATAATTATATTTGTATGACTATTGATAACAGGACCGGTCTGTCAGTGACAAAAAGTCCTTATTTAATATCAATAAATCCGATAGATCAAGGGGAAGAATATGATAGGAAAAATCAGATCCTACTGCACGCTCATGCGTATCAAGCACTGGATCAAGAATTTCATCGTTCTGATACCGGCATTCTACGGCGGCGTCTTTCTGAAAGATAACATCATAGTGCAGCTTGCTGCAGGATTTTTGGTGTTCGCCCTGTGCTCTTCAGCGATATATATCATCAATGACTTATGCGATATCGAAAAGGACCGGCTCCATCCGGTAAAATGCAAGCGGCCGCTGGCAAGCGGTGCAGTCTCAAAGACCGAAGGCATAGTTCTCTTTAGCATAGTTACTGCGGCAGCATTGGTCATAAACTGGCTGATCTGCGGAATAAGTGCGGGCGGACTGATTCCTTTGCTCTATCTTCTGCTGAACTTCATGTACAGCAAGTCCTGGAAAAATAAACCGGTAATAGACCTGGTCATTCTCGTTTCAGGCTTTGTGCTGAGAATGTTCTATGGTTCATATATAACTGAAGTCGTGATATCAAGCTGGCTCTACCTTACCCTAATAGCCCTCTCACTTTTCATGGCCTTCGGAAAACGAAGAAATGAAAAAATAGCCTGCGGCGACTCCACCCGTTCCGTTCTCGGACTTTATACACAGAACTACCTGAACAGCAGTATGTATATGTATCTGGCTATATTCCTTGTGTTCTATGCCCTCTGGAGCGTGGATGCAGGCTCCCTGCCGGGTATGATATACACCACTCCGCTGGTCATAGTTATGATAATGAGATACACCTACGACCTTGAAAGCGACAAGCACGGCAATCCTGTGGACGTTATCCTGGGAGACAAGCTGCTGCTTCTGCTGGGCGCAGTATATGCCGCCTTCATCTTCGTACAGATCTATTTCCCGGAGGTGCTGAGTGAACGTATACGATTTTGACGGTACTATCTACAAAGGCGACAGCACTGTTGATTTTTACCTCTTCATGCTGAAACGCCACCCCGGTATGGTTCGCTTCTTTCCGGCGGCCTGTACTGCTGCGGTAAAGCATAAGCTGGGGAAATGCTCCACGAAAGAGTGGAAGGAGATATTCTTCCGCTTCCTCTCATCTGTCCCGGATGTACAGAACGATGTACAGCTCTTCTGGAAGAAGAACCTCCGGAAGATAATGCCATGGTATACTGCACAGAAACAGGACACCGACGTTGTGATATCAGCTTCCCCTTCATTCCTGCTTGAGATACCGGCAAAGGAACTGGGGATACAGAAGCTTATCGCCTCAGAGGTGGATATGAAAACAGGAAAATTCAGCAGTGAAAACTGCAAGGGCAAAGAAAAGGTAAAGCGTTTCCGGGAGATATATCCCGATGAGACCGTCAGCGGTTTCTATTCCGATTCGCTGTCAGACCTGCCAATGGCAGAGCTGGCTGAAAAGGCTTTTCTGTGCCGCAAAGGACATCTGACCGAATGGGATGTCCGGAAAGGATAATAAAATGGCTGAAACAAAGAAAACTCCAGCAAAAAAAGCTGAAAAAGAGGCTGATAAGCCTAAGACCGATATTTTCGGAACATTCAAAAAGAAAATATCCAAATTTAATAAAAAAGATTCATCAAGCCTTCCCATTCAGTTAGGATATATCTATCTTGCAATACCTATGTATATATTCTTCTTCGGCTGGCTGAAAACTCCTGTTGCAATGCTGATGTTTGCTGTACTTACAGCAGGCCTCCTGCTTGCATTGAAAAGCGCCCCGAAAATGGACGTATCACAGATAACCTGTGCAAATCTCCCGAAGCTTGCCCTCATGGCTGCAATGGCTGTCATCTGGGTATACCTCTCAGGTATAGGCGGATTCGCTTTCCAGAACTATGACCATATGTGGAGAAACGGCATCCTCGAAAAGCTGGTGGACAATGACTGGCCTGTCATCATCACTGACACTCAGCCCTATTTCCAGAAGCCGGTAGCAATGATATACTACTTTGCACTCTGGCTCCCTGCTGCCTGCGTCGGAAAGGTATGGGGAATGCAAGCAGCTTATACTTTCCTTTTCTACTGGTGCGTGGCCGGAGTTCTCCTGGTAATGACTCTTATCTCAGGTCTCCTCAAGAAGTTCTCGCCGTGGATAGTCCTGGCTTTCATCTGCTTCAGCGGACTTGACGCTGTCGGAGATTTCGTGCTCTTCAACTCCACCGGCCATCTCTGGTTCACAAGCAACCACCTTGAAAACTGGGCGCCCGGCTTCCAGATGTCATCAATGACAACCCAGCTCTTCTGGGTATTCAATCAGGCTATCCCCGCATGGGTGATAACGCTCCTGCTGCTGCATCAGAAGGATAACCGCTCGATCATATTCATCTATGCATTCAGCTTTATGGGATGTACACTGCCGTCGATTGGTATGCTGCCTATACTCGCCTGCATAGGTATCAGACGCATAATCCAGTCCTATGACAAGAAAAAAGTGTTCAAGGATAACGCCATTGCTATCGCTAAGGAAGCCTTTACCATACAGAATGCCGTCTGCGGCGTAATGATGGCTCTGCTGTCGTTCCTGTTCCTGAAATCAAACTCCTCAAGTTCAGACGGTTTCCGCAAAACCGAAATGGACAGGTACAGAATGTCATATCTGTTATTTATATTCCTTGAATTCATGGTATACTATTTCGCTATCTATACAAGAAAGAAGCGTGATCCCCTTTACTGGGTATCAATGGCAACACTGCTCATAGTTCCGATGATAAGCTTCGGTCCCCACATCGACTTTGTAATGCGTGCATCCATTCCCGGACTTGTCGTCCTGTTCATACTCATTATGAGCGCTCTGGCTGAATCAAGCAAGGCCAAGGATATCAAGCAGACTGCTGCTATAATCATTCTGCTCTCCGTGGGAGGACTTACTGCTTACCACGAGATCGTCAGATCTGTCAATACTACTATCGACCACGGCAATAACCCCGAGGTCGCTATAGAAGCCGAACATATAGACCTCTTTGAGGACGGCTTCAGAAATAACTTCTTCGGAGAGTATGAGGATTCATTCTTCTTTAAGTACCTCGCTAAGAAAAAGTAATAAAAAAGTATCGCCCTAACTGTGATGCTTATATGAAAGTATATGGTAATTACTCGGGGAAAACCTTTCTGAGGAAAGGTTCTTCCCCGAACCCCTTTCCAAAGACTTTTAATCTTATTTTTCCCCATATAGGGCGCTTGAAAATAAAAAAGCCGTGCAAGTTTGCATGGCTGCGCCCTATATGGGGAAAAATCAAAACTGAAAGTTTTAGGAAGGGAGTTTGAGGGTGACTCCCCGCAGTGCGGGGAGATGTCACACCGTGACAGAGGGGACCGCCTCCGTCAGAGGAACCCTTTTTCAAAAGGGTTTCCCTCAATAACTGCCGTAAACCTTCAATATAAGTATCACAGTTAGGGCGATACTTTTTATGCCGGATTCAGGGCTCAAGGCCTAAGAGTGCTTTCTGTATGCCGAGAGCGTCATTCGGAGTTATTCCGTCGCCTGTATTGTTTACATCGGCGTTGAATCTGCCCTTTGATGTAAGCTGATATGTATCGGCATTGGAAATTGTCTGCATTACCAGGACTGCGTCATTCATCTTCATTTTACCGTCGCTGTCTGCATCGCCTGAACGGTCTATATCTGTGTCGGCAAGCATATCATATACTTCGTCTGCTGACATTCCGGTACTGAATGTTCTGGCATTCACATTTGCGGAAGATGATATCAAAGCGCTGTCATCTGTCAGGTACAGATATACCTGCACGATCATTATATCATATATATCACCGCTCGTGCCGTTTCCGCTGAAATCGCAGTTATTTGCGAAGTTGTTCCATACGTTTTCTGGGAGCTCGCTTTCAGCAGCGGTATTCCCCATTACCTTATCTCCAAAGAATATAGAGGATACCTTAATATCAGCCTCATCTAATCTGCCATCCATATTTACATCCGGAGCAGCAGCCCTGCCGTTTTTAACATCCATATAGTAATTTACCAGACATTCCTTGAACAGGTCTTCATCTATCCTGAATTCTTCATATTCATCCGATTCGATACCCATGGCTATTGCGCCCTGTTTAAGTGAACTGCCTGGCCAATACTCGCTTGATCCGTTAACGATCGAATCATAGAAATCGTTTTCAAAATACTCCGGCATAAGGGTAAGGTGTGAAGCAAAATATCCGGATATAAAGCCACGTATCGAAGTTCTCACATTATGGAAGCAAGTCTCCATATGCGGAATCTTGAAGTATTCTTCACGAACCCGCTCCCTAATATTTTCCGGAAGAACAATGTTGTCCGGCCTTTCCTCTGCAAAAACAGAAAAGTAAAGATAATCCTTTATATCAACCTTTCCATCCTCATTTACATCAAGATCCATACCGCCGTTATCTATAAACTTTTCAAGTGCTGTATATCCGGCACTGATATTGTTCATTCTACAGAAGAAACTCTCAGCAAACATATAATCGGCAGTTGCGTTCGCAACATAGGTCAGTCCACCCAGATCTAATGGCACCGGAACAAAATCCGGATCATAAAATGTCGGATCACAGTAATCATAGCTGACGTCATTATTCAGCATGAAGTGATGCATGAGAACCTCTGAGTCGAACCAGCTTATTTCTCCGTCCCCGTCATAGTCGCCGATCTTTTCGATATTGGCTATGATCTCCGGAGTTATATCGAGAACTGTGTCTTCATAAAACTCTCTCGTTGTATACCAATCCAACAGACGGCAATCGATCAGATCAAATTTTCCGTCCTTGTTTATATCTGTATCAAGCTTTCCTTCATCCATCATTTCAAGGTATGGTTTCTCATTTTTATACTGCTGTGTCTCAAGCTTATATTCAGCACTTGCGGCAGGGATAATAAAAGAATTTGCTGCAAGAGCGCCAGACAGGAACAATGATACCTTTTTCATAATAATGCTCCTTTCATACTCATCAGTGCTATTTGCACTGACTGTGGTAGAAACAACAGTCCCGGGATTTGCGGCAGTTGTTGCTGCCGCAGGGACTTTATTTGTTTTTTTCGGAGGCTGACTTATTACAGGCGCTGTGTTATTACTCTGGTTTTCTATATCATTCATGGCAGATGCTGCAGCAGTTGATGCGGTCATTGCATTATTTGATGAGGTATCTTCTGATGCAGTTGTTATCGTTATCACAGACTGGGATACTGCTGTTGTTGTCATGACCGGTATATCGGGTGCAGATATATTACTATCCGATGTACCCTGTTCATATGTAGTTATAATACTGCTATCGCTGTTATTATGTAGTCTCAAAGCAGGATCTTTGCCTATATTCCAGAGCCCAACGGCAAGTGCACAGGCTGCTGCGGCAGCGGTTATCCTGAGCGGTATCGGTATGAAATGCCGGCGTATTTCTTCTTCGGCGGGAACACCATGTTCTCTTAAAAACTCAGCCTTATGGGCTGCCTCAGGGAAATCAAACGATTCCTGTATGGCTTTCTTCAGCCTTTTTTTCATAATGGTATTCCTCCTCTCCGTTGAATTCTTTTTTCAGGAAGGATATTATCCTTCTTATTTTTCGGCTCATTGCGAACCTCGAAATACCGTACAGTCTGCTCAGCACGCTGACGGGAACTTCATTCACATATCTCAGTATCACAAGCTCCCTTTCCTCATCGGAAAGCTTCCTCATTGCACTGCCAAGAGCAACACTCGTAATTATGTCGTCCTCGTGATCTTTTTCGTCGGGGATGTCATCGGTCAGTTCCTCCGATTGTTTTTTCCGGAACTCATCTGCACACAGATTGCCGGCTATTGTGTACAGATAGTGCATTTCCTTCACGATATCGTTCTCCTTGTTCTGCCTCTCAAAGAACCGCAGAAAAGTTTCCTGAGTTATATCCTCGGCAACAGTTCTGTTCCTGACTTTGAAATAACAGTAACGGAAGATCTTATCGTACTGTTCATTCAGATCAACTGACACGCTTTTACCTCCCTTCATAATGATTGACGTTTATGGCAGCGCAGATGTGCACTCGAAATTGTAAACATTTTGTGAACAAAACGTGCTAAAAAACGACCGCCCTCGCCGGAGAGCGGTCTGCTTTATTCAGAATCTGTTGTAATTATTAGGACCGCCATTGCCGTAGCCTTGTCCGCCGTAGAGATCATTCGCACTTGGTCCGTACTGATTTGCTGGTGCGCTTGGCTGACAGAACCAATACAACAGTACAAACACTCCGACACAGGTAAATATTATCAGATACCACCAGCCGCTCTTGCCTATATCATGCAAACGTCTTATTGCTAAGGCGAGACCGGGGATCGCAATTATAACCGAATAGATCAGACTGAAAACATTGGTACCTATTTCATCCCCAATACTTACCATTATTCCTGCTGTAATAAATGATATTGCCATGCTGACTATCCAATTGAACAGTACAACATACCAGTATTCGCTTCTGGTCGATCGGCCGCTGAAATTGGTGAAATTCTTGAAGAACAGCTTTACTGCGTCACCAAAACCCACATATGCAGGGCTGATGACCTCACCGGCTGCGATCCTTGAAGCCTTTTCCGGATCAACATAGCCATAGCCGTTATATCCCTGGCCATACTGATTATAATTCTGGTTGTATCCGCCGTAATTCTGGCCGTACTGGTTGCTGTTCCGGTTGTATCCGCCGTAGTTCTGGCCGTACTGGTTGCTGTTCTGGTTGTAGCCGCCGTAGTTCTGGCCGTACTGGTTGCTGTTCTGGTTGTAGCCGCCGTAGTTCTGGCCGTACTGGTTGTTGTTCTGGTTGTAGCCGCCGTAGTTCTGGCCGTACTGGTTATTGTTCTGATTATAGCCGTTATTCTCCGCAGGTCCGGGTATCCTTGCAGGAGAACCGGTGTTTGCGGCATTGGGATTTGATGCGCCGCAGTTATTGCAGAATTTATCTGAAGGAAGCATATCTGCTCCACAAAATGAACATTTCATACGATCACCATCCTTTAGAGCTATTTTATCAGAATCAGCAGGATTTGTCAAGTCCTGCCGTAAGCCTTCAGGTAATTGTAAACGGACGTTACAGGCAATATAAACCACAGCTTTCTTCCGGCAGATTATTCAACTTCCGCTTATTTCGTTATCAAAAGCTTGATTTGATGCGTGAAATATGTTATAATAATAGAACAGTGCTTATTTCAGGCACAGCCGGCGCATGGGATCAGATAAAATAATACGGCGCCGCAGAACAAAAAGGAGGATCGCTATGCTTAACGCCGATCTGAAGGAATTTGAAATAACCTCCGGATTTGATGAGCTTGTCATATCCGTCGCATTAGCTGTTCCGTCAGGCTCCCCCTGCGGTATAGTACAGATCGTTCACGGAATGAACGAACACAAGGAGCGCTATTACCCCTTTATGGATTACCTTGCAGAAGAAGGATTCATGACAGTGATACACGACAACAGAGGACATGGAAAGAGCATATGCTCAGAGGATGACCTCGGATTTATGTTCCGCAACGGAAGCGAGGGATTCGTCAGCGATATCGCTCAGCTCAACAGCCTTGTCCATGCCCGCTTCCCACAGCTCCCCTTATTCATGCTGGGACACGGCATAGGTGCTTCAGGAGCACTATGCTTCATTCGTGACAACAGCAGAGCAGTAAATGGTCTTGTACTTACAGGCATTCCCTGCTACAGCCCGTTTTCGCCGGTGGTAAGAGGGATCAACTCCGAGTCAGCCAAAAAGCTCGGAAGCCGATTCAGAAGTGAAAAGGTATACGATGTTATAGATGACAATTTCGGGCGCTTCTTTGAACAGCCTGATAACTCATGGCGATGCAGTGATGCTGAGGTAGTTGAGAGCTTCAACAATGATCCGCTTTGCTGCTTCAAAACGACCATGAACGGCTATGAAGAGGCTCTCACTCTCGTAAGGACTGCATGGGCAGGAAAAGCCGGCAATGACGCAGATCCGTCCCTCCCCATACGTTTCGTATCCGGTAAGGATGATCCCTGCATGATCTCCGAAAAAAAGCTTTTCAAGCTTATGTCAAGGCTGGAGAAAAACGGCTTTGAAAGCATTTCGCACAGATTATTCGACGGTATGCGCCATGAGGTGCTGAACGAGAAGAATAATATAAACGTATGGAAGGATATAGCAAAATCCCTGTTTTCATGGATAGACCGCTTCAATGAGGCTCAGGCAGAAATTTCTGCCAAGTCCGGAGAAGCTGAGCCGGAATCGCCGGCAGGAACGGATACAGCCGCTGAAATACAGGAATAACACGGCAAAGAAAGGATAAACTATGGACATTAATAAGACACTCGCAAAAGAATTCGGTCTCAGACAGGAACAGGTGGATAATACCGTCGAGCTCATCGACGATGATAAGACCATTCCTTTCATTGCCCGTTACCGTAAGGAGCTTACAGGCTCCCTCGACGACCAGATACTTCGTGAGCTCTACGACAGGCTCATGTATCTCCGTAACCTTGAAAAGCGTAAGGAAGAAGTTACCAACGCTATCACTGAACAGGAAAAAATGACTCCCGAGATAGAAGCTGCCATAAGCGCAGCTCTCACTCTCGTGGAGGTAGAGGATATATACCGTCCCTTCAAGCCTAAGAGAAGAACCCGTGCAGGCATCGCAAGAGAAAATGGTCTTGAGCCCCTTGCAGAACTGCTCATTGCTCAGGAAAATGCAACTGATCCCGAAAAAGAAGCAGAGGCGTTCATCGATGAGGAAAAGAAGATCCCGGATGTACAGACTGCCATTCAGGGAGCTATGGACATCATCGCAGAGGATATCTCTGACGACGCTGATATCAGAAAGAAGCTCCGTGCTCTTGCCGGTGAAAAGGGCGAGCTGGTATCCAAGGCTTCAGATCCCGAGGCAGAGAGCGTATATATGAATTACTATGAGTACTCAGAGCCTATCCCGAAGGTGGCAAATCACCGTGTTCTCGCTCTTGACAGAGGTGAGAAGGAGGGCTTCCTCAAGGTGGCTGTTACTCTTGATGAGACTCTTGCAACAGATATCATCCTCGGAAAATACGTCAAGGCAAACAATGCCTGCGGAGAGCTTGTGAGAGCTGCCGCAGAGGACGGCTACAAGCGCCTTATATTCCCGTCTATCGAGCGTGAGATACGCTCAGAGATGAGCGCTAAGGCGGCAGAGGAATCCATAAAGGTATTCGCGGCTAATCTCCGCCAGATGCTCCTTCAGCCGCCGCTCAAGAACAGTGTCATCCTCGGACTTGATCCCGGATACGCTCACGGCTGCAAGAGCGCTGTAATCGACGGCACTGGTAAGGTTCTGGATACAGCCATAATCTACCCCACGGGCTCAGCAGGAGCTGTTGAAGCGGCAAAGAAGAAGGTAAAGCAGTTCATTGACAAGTACGATGTTAGCGCTATCTCCATAGGAAATGGTACTGCATCCCGTGAGACTGAATCCTTCACAGCCGATATCATAAAGGACTATGCCGGCAAGGTAAGCTACATGATCGTAAACGAAGCCGGTGCATCTGTATATTCAGCTTCAAAGCTGGCCGCAGAGGAGTTCCCGGAGTACGACGTTTCCATAAGAGGTGCTATCTCTATCGCACGCCGTTTGCAGGATCCTCTTGCAGAGCTGGTAAAGATCGAGCCAAAGGCTATAGGCGTAGGACAGTACCAGCACGATATGCCGCAGGCAAGAATGAGCGAGGCTCTCGGCGGCGTTGTGGAGGACTGCGTTAACTCTGTTGGCGTTGACCTCAATACCGCATCATACTCCCTGCTCTCATATATCGCAGGTATAAATTCCGCAGTAGCCAAGAACATTGTGGCTTACCGTGAAGAGAACGGAAAGTTTACTGACAGGAAAGAACTCATGAAGGTCCCGAAGCTGGGCAAAAAAGCTTTCGAGCAGTGTGCAGGCTTCCTGAGAGTTCGTGACGGAAAGAATCCCCTTGACAATACTGCCGTTCATCCCGAGAGCTATGCAGCAGCAACTTCACTGCTCAACGAGTGCGGATTCACTCTGGCTGACATCTCAAACGGCGGTGCAGAGGGTATCTCCGAAAAGGCTGACGGCCTTGGAGTTGAGAACATAAGCACAAATCTCGGCATAGGCGTGCCAACTCTTACAGATATCATCGGAGAGCTTAAAAAGCCCGGCCGTGATCTTCGTGACGAGCTCCCGCCTCCGCTTATGAGAAGTGGCGATATCATGGAGATAAAGGATCTCAAGCCCGGCATGGAGCTTGTGGGAACTGTCCGCAACATCATTGATTTCGGCGTATTTGTCGATATCGGCGTTCACGAGGACGGCCTTGTACATATCTCACAGATATGCAGCAAATATATAAAGCATCCTCTCGAAGCTGTAAAGGTGGGTGAGGTAGTAAAGGTGCGTGTACTTGACGTAGACGTTAAGCGCAGCCGTATCTCCCTTACAATGCGTCTCAACGATGAAGAGGAAAAGAAGAAGCAGGCTTCCGAGCGCAGACCTAAGAAGAAGCGTGAGGACAGACGTCCTAAAGGCTTTGATGCAAGTCAGCTCCGCAACAGCAGCTTCAGGATAAAGCAGAAATAATGTACTATATCTACATCCTCAGATGCGAGGACGGAAGCCTGTATACAGGCATAACTACTGATATCAGCCGCCGCCTTGAAGAACATTCCGGCTCAGGAGGCAGGGGAGCAAAGTTCACACGCTCCCACAAAGTCGAAGCAGTAGAGGCTCTGTGGAGCACTTACGGCCGCAGCAATGCTTCAAAGCTGGAATGGAGGATAAAACAGCTCACAAGACAGCAGAAGCTTGCCCTTATAGCTGATAACAGTCTGCTTGCCGGATTTTTCGGTGCTGAGGCGGCTGAGATCTATAAAAGGGAAAAATATGAGGATCACATTAATAACCATATATAAAAATCAGGGAGACCATTTAAAAATGGTCTCCCTATTCTGTATATACAGCCGGATATAAAATGCATTAACGGGCGGACGAGGGCATCAGCCCCTACATTTCAGTGTCCTGTGGATGTTTGTCGGGCATTCTATTTCATATAACTCTCCGGAAGCGTTGCGACAAGCTTTATGAGATAGCGCTGCACTGTCAGAGCATCCATAGGAGTAAGCTTGCTGCCACGCTCATATACATCTGCATTTCTCTCGCCCTGCTGGGTGATATGACGGCTGCCTGTTCCGTTCAGACCGAATACATCCGGATTGGAGATAGCCTGCATTATCAGAACCGCATCGTTCATCTTTACCTGACCGTCACAGTCTGCATCACCGGCTACAGGGGTATTGCCGTTTATCTCAAAGCTGTACCAGGTCAGCGTATCTTCATCATCATTGGTATAAGCCCATGTAAGGGTATTGCCATTCACAACAGGCTGTACCGATGAAGGAGAAAGTCTTGCGCCTTTCAGTTCAGTTTCCTTGCGGAGCACATTTCCGCACTCGTCAAGAACCACATATCTCACACTGTCGAATTGCCTGTCGGTGTACTTCTCCCAGAGTACCACGTATGCGCCCTGTTCCAGAGCAACAGCCTTGACTGTACCTACAGTCTCATTCTCGGCACAATCTGTCAGCCATATCACATTGCTGTCGGCAGTTTCCCCAGTTGCAAGATCTATTCTGTCCACACCGGCACATCCGGCAGCAGCCGACGGGATGAGCGTATCGTCCCAGATACGTACAAATACATTGTACTTTTTCTGCCTGTACTCGGAATTGTAGAATACATCCGATGTATAACTCTTTTCGCCGCTGCCTGTTATGGCATAGGTGGTGCGGCTTTTCGCAAGACCGCCAAGGCTTATATATGTAGCATTTCCGTCAAGCTGTGCAGCGTTTGAGCCGTATTTGCCGGGGGAATGGAAGCCGACTATCCTGCTGTGGCTGTCCGAGTCCCTGTCATAGAAGCAGAAATTTATACCACGGTAATTGGCGTCGCCATTTTGTATATCAGCAAATCCGCTCTCTGTAGGTATCATGCTCACGCCGAAGGAGTGTGAGGCGTTGAGCGTATCGATACTTATTACCGAAAGATCGGCGGAGTTTGCCGCAACGAAAACTGAGCCCTGATGATGATATCCATCTGATGAACGCAGCCATTCCGTATCAAACAGCAGGCCGAGAACATCTCCGCTTATGCACATATTCGCATTTCCGGCATCAAATGGGAACTGCGCCTCAGTCTGAGAGGGAGACAGCCCCAGAGTGTTCAGCAGCTTGCCGTTCTTATCGTATTTCTCGATGATAACATTGCAGGTATCCATATTCTCAGCGATAACGTCATCCTTGATACTGAATCCCCACATGATGTATATATTGTCCTGATCGTCCGCACAAGCTGCTCCGAGAGACATTCCGTCCTTCATAACGGAGAATATGAGCCGTCCGTCCTGAGTATATACAGCCGCACCGCCGTTCACCGCTATAGCTGCACAGGCTGAGCCGTCACTGAGCTTCATTTCAAACACACTGTCCAGATACCAGCCTCCTGAAGCTTTTATATCAAACTCAGAACTGATCTGCTCTGCGGAAGCATAATACTCTTTCTCGCCGGCGCTGTCGGATATATCGTATTCCAGCGCCTTTCGTCCACGGGACACATTGACTACAGTTTTGGGGAGAGTGCCCTTCAGCAGGATATCTCCGCTGACCTTCAAGTCTGTGAGGGTATTTGTTCCGCTGTATACCGCATTATTCCCATAGACCAGATTGCCGTTCACCTCAATGGCTGTCAGGCTCTCACACCAGTATACAGAGGTACTGTCAAGGCGAACATCTCCCTGGAATATCAGCTTGGTCACTTTCTTATTGACTATGGATGCACCTGCTGCAAGCCTTACATTTTCAGGGATAGTGAGCTCACCCTCAGCCGATTCGGGAACTGCAAGCAGTATACCGTTATCAGTGACTGCAAAGCCCTGTTCATCGGTGCAGTTATTCTGGTACGCAGAGCCGTAAAGTGCATATCTTCCTATAGTGAGCCTGTCAACAGCATTTTCGTCCTCAAATACAATATCGGTAAGCTTGCTGCACCTGTTCAGTGAATAGGCGCTTAATTCAGTGACCGATGCCGGCAGGACTATCTTTTCTATGTTCGGGTTTTCATAGAAAGAGGCATAGCCTATGGCTGTTATGCCGGAAGGGACTGTATATGTGCTTTCCTTCCTTCCGAAAGGGTACATGACCAGCGTTTTTGCGTCCTTATCAAACATTACGCCGTCTTTTGAGGAATAATGCTGATTCTCCGGAGAGACATTTATCGCCTCCAGTGCAGATGCGCCGTCAAATGCAGAGGTGCTGACCTCAATGACAGAGCTTCCCAGAGTTATGGATGTCAGGGCGCTGTCATTCTCAAAGGCTCCGCTGTATATCTTTTCTACGCTGTCAGGTACTATAAACTCTGTAAAAGCCTTGCAGCTGCAGAACGCATCGTAGTCCAGAACAGACAGGCCTGACGGGAAGGTTATATCCCTGAGCTTTGTACAGTTCTCAAAAAAGCCCAGCGGATCGGAGTAATAGTTATATGAGGGCGTATATCCCAGTACAGTCAGGCTTTCCGGCAGCCTTACTGATTCAAGAGAAGAACAGCCGTAAAACAGTCCCCCTCCGCACTTTGTTACAGTATCGGGGATGTCTACAGACACCAGATTTGTACAGCCGGAAAATGCCGTAGGAGCTATCTTTGCAACTGTTCCGGGAACAGTATACTCTGTGTCGGCCTTTCCCGCAGGAAATACTGCAAGCGTTTTTCCGCTGTCACTGAATACGATGCCGTCAGATACAGAGAATACCTGACTACCGCTTGCGGCACTGAATCCCGAAATCTTTTTGCAGCCGGTAAATACCGCAGTTCCAAGCTCTGTCAGTGAAGCAGGCAGAGTGAATGATTCCAGCCCCGAGCACTGTCTGAATGCCTCGTTGCCTATTGACGATACTGAATCCGGTATGCTCAGCTCCTTGATATTCCGGCAGTTCATAAAGGCGTATGCGCCTATTTTTTCAAGCTTTTCCGGAAGCTTTACAGTTTCAAGATAATAACAGGAGGAAAACGCCTTTGCTCCCAGCTCGGTGACAGGAAGTCCGCTGATCTGGTCAGGGATCTCCAGTGACTTTATGCTGCTGCTAACAACTCCGACGATAGTGATATGATCTTCGTACTGATAGTACTTCAGTTCATCTGTTGCGCCCTCTGTATAGTCAGCAGCAAAAACCTTTTCAGGCACAGCACATGGAAATCCGCTTACAGGAAGAAATGCTATACTTATAGCTGCCGCAGCAGCCAGTGTTCTTTTCAGATAATTCATATAAAAACCTCCCCGGATCGATTTATACAATTATACCATATTTTTTCAACACAATAAATAGCTATACGGTGATTTCTGCATAATTAACAACAGTTCTTTCCCTTCATTGGGCAAGATTCATCCAACAGCAGGTATGCAAGTCATCCGTTATCATAAGGGAAACATAATGTTTACAATTTGTTCACAATTCTGCTGTCCAAAAATGTTATCATTATACGTTATCATAATAAAGAACGATATCATGCAGAAAGGAGCTGAAACGCATGGAACTATGTCTTGACTCTTCCGCCGAAACAAGCAGCAAGATATCTTTTGAAGAGATCTACCTGAAAAACCGCAGACTGATGATGTATACAGCAATGAACATTCTAAATAACTTTGCAGATGCTGAGGACTGCGTTTCAGAAGCGTTTCTGAGGTTTTCAAAAAACTTTGAAAAATATTCCAATCTCGACTGTCCAAAAATGACCTCGCTGCTCGTTATAATAGTCAGAAACGCAGCGCTGGATAAGTACAGGGAAAACCAGAAGATCTGCCTCTCGGAAACACCTGATGAAGATGTTGGAGCGGTAAGCCTTGACAGCTATTCCTTCGATTCAGTGATAAGCGCTATCAAACACCTCAAGGATGAGTACAAGGATGTTCTGATGCTGCGGTATGTATACGGTTACAATATCAATGAGATATCTGTATTGCTCAAGATAGGCAGTGACAATGTATACAAGCGTATCCAGAGAGCAAGAAAAGCTCTTGCAAAAATTCTTGATGAAGGAGGCGGGAAAATATGAGTAAGGATATTCTTAAAGATGCTCTTGAAGAGATACTAAACGAGAGTTATGAAGAAATGACCGGTCTGGATATCCCCGATTATGATTTTTCCGACAGCTTCAAAGAGAAAATGGAGAAGCTGACCGCTGTACCGGAAGAAAAAGCTGAGAAAAAGCATAGAAAGATAGGCTGGATGGCCATTTCTGCATTGACTGCTGCTGCAGCGGCTGTCTGCATATGGACCGGCGTTAAGTCTACTCCTAAGCTTGAACCAAAAAACAGCGATACCGGAAACATCATTACAGCTACCGAGGATTCCACAGGGGTGACTGAAGTACCAGGCGGCATTGTCCGGACAACTGCCCCGGGTACAGATATAAAATATACCGTGACTACTACAGCAGGATCAGAAACACCGATAACGTCTGCGGAAGTTATCAATGGTAACGGAAACAATACCGTTAATGGCGGCGGCAGTACCTATACCCGCCCGTCAGGAAAGCCTGCTCAGACACCAAAAGTCACAGTGACAACTGCACGCACATCTGTTCAGGCAGCAGTCACTACTGTAACTTCGGCACATATCCTTCCCCATGTGCCAGAGGTCACAGTTCCGCCCGATAAACCTCACAGCGAACTGGATGAACAGACCGCTGATTATGAAAGGAGTATTGTTATGAAAAAGTTTTTAGCTTCAGCAGCAGCCGCTGCAACACTTATGAACGTTATACCTACAGGAACTCAGGCTGCTTACGAGCCGCCAACAGTCGACCATTATATGTCAGAGTATATATTTCCAGCCCTGGAAGACGGCACAGTTTCGCCCGATATAAATAATGACGGCGTTTTCGACCGCTATGATATCGCAGCATTATGGTCATATGTCATCCGCAGAGTTGATTACCTCCCGGAGGGAAGCCGCCTTGTATCTGATTCTGACCTTGAGCTCATAGCAGAAAGAGGAGATATCGATCAGGATTACATGATCCGTATGAATGACCTCTTATATTTTACCAGATATTATCTCTACAAGAACGGTGTTGATCCTGAGGATCTGGATATCTATAACTACCCTGATACAAACGGCAATGTCACCCTCACAAGCTTCTATTTTGTAGATCATTTAAAGACCCTTGCTTTTTCAGACAACTATCTTTACAAGTATGCCTCTGATCTTATAAAAAATGAAAATATCGACCTTGATTTCAACTGTGACGGCAAGGCTGACATATATGACCTGTTTGAGTATCAGATGTACACCTACAGCAGCTATGAAAGTCCGTTCAACGACTCCGCAGCAAAGAAGCTCGTACCGATAAGCAGCATAACATGGGATAAGTGCAATGAATATCACGAAAAGAACTTCTTCGACAACAGAAGCGACGAGACACTTGTAAGATACTACATATTCAACACTCCATTTGATGCAGATGTCCTGAATTATAATAACTACTACGATTATTTCAATCAGCTCATCAGCCAGACCAGCCTTACAGCAGCCGAAAAGAAGGATATGGGCAAGTCACTTAAAGCATTGCCCGCTGCATTCTCTTCAAATATAAAGGAAGCTGCTCTTGAAGCCGACCTTGCAACTGTTACAAGCCATTCATACAAGCTTGACAGGCAGTTCGATGCGGATTATCAGGATGAGCTTGATGAAGCGATCGCTGATTTTGAAGCTAAAATGCTCAGCGGTACAGTTGCTCCTCCTGATGCCAACCTTGACGGTTCATGCGACATGGACGACTATAAAACAATATTAGATTTTGCATCCGATCTCGAAAGAGGAAATGATGCTACTACAAGCATAAGTCTTGCTCCCGATATATGGGATCACCTTGATAATGAATTCGATCTTAACAATGACGGCGTAAGCGGTGATATCCTCGACCTTCAGATAGCTGAAGCTATCATAACAAAGTATACAAATGATGATTCAGTTGACCTCAATGCCCTTCTTGATGCATTCAGCTCAGACAGCGAGGCTCAGGCAGCAGACAAGGAAGCAGTTGCAACCGTTAATCAGATCAAGTACCTCGAAGCTTTCAGCGGCAAAACTATAGAGCGTTCCGGCGATGCTGACGGCGACAACCAGATGAAGATGAACGACGCTGTTCTCATTATGCAGACTATATCCAACCCTGACAAGTACCAGCTCACTACATGGGGCGAGTTCAACTCCGACGTAGCCAACACCGGCGACGGCATCACTCCTATGGACGCCCTCGGTATCCAGAACAGACTCCTCAAGAAGTAATTCAAAATTTCCCCCTCCCAATAAATATGTTTTTTACCACTCCACATGATATGATTATATAAAATTGCAAAGCAGAACAGCCATAAAGATTCTATTCTTTATGGCTGTTTCTGTATTATAATGTGGTATGAGCATCACGCTTATCGTATTATCATTCCTTCACGTATGCGGCGACTATTTCAGAGATATAGGCTCTGTGGTAAGGCTCCTTGCCGTAGACCTGCTCTGCGATACCGTCATCAGTCAGGAAGCCCTTCTCCTCCATATCATACTGATATAGCTTACGGCATACCAGCACCAGATCAGCCTCTTCAAAGGCTACATTTCCGTCGATCTCAACAGGAGTAAGACCGGTCTCCTTTACCTTGTCAAAATCTCTGCCTGAATGTGAACCGCAGAAAGTCAGGGCACTGCGATACTGTTCACCGAAGAATGATGCTGTAAAATACTCGCCCTTGTCGATATACTCATATGTATACCTGTTGGGACGGATATAGCAGGTCAGCACCTTTCTGCTCCAGAGCACGCCAAGCTGTCCCCATGAAGCAGTCATTGTGTTGAAATCGTCAGGTGTTCCTCCGGTAAGCAGCATCCACTCCTTGCCGATCTTGTCAAACGGATTGAAGCACAGCTCTCTGCGTCTTATTTTTTTGAATGCCATAGTGATTCCTCCTTGTGATATGTTTTTATTATTACGGTATCACCACAGCTTAACGGTTCACACCTTTCTAAGCGCTGATTTATAGCGCAGGCGGAGTTTATCCGTGATAAGTGCGATGAATTCCGAATTTGTAGGCTTTCCCTTTCCGGTATCCACTGTATAGCCGAAAAATGAATTCAGGGTATCTACATTGCCCCTGTCCCAGGCTATCTCTATAGCATGGCGTATGGCTCTTTCTACCCTTGATGATGTAGTGTCATAGGCTCCTGCAACGGTAGGATAGAGCTGCTTTGTAACGCTGTCAAGAAGCTCCTTGTCCTCTATAGAGCAGAGTATGGCAGTTCTGAGATAATGATATCCCTTGATATGCGCCGGCACTCCAAGCTGGTGGATGATATCGGTAACGACTACCTCCATATCATCGCTGAGGCTGTTTGCCCTGTCTCCGAGAGCAGAGCTTATAGCAGCACAGAGATCATCAGCATCATAGGGACGAAGCAGGAACTTTGAAGCGCCGTTGTCCATTACCTGACGCTCTATGAACTCGTTATCGTAGGCCGAGGTCACAATGAATACAGGGAATTTCACTCCCAGCTCCCTTACACCTTTCATTATAGTCACGGCATCGCCGTTCTGTGCAGTGATATCAAGTACCGCAACATCAGGCGGATCGTTCTTTATGGATTCAAGTATGACCGAACAATCCTTGCGCCGGGTATATGCGTACATTCCCCTTTCTCTGAGCTTGTTTGCGATGCTTACTCCGGTTCCGGCAGAATCATCGCCGATGAGTACTTTTACTTTTCCGTTCATTATTTATACCTCCCTTTGTACTTGCGGCAGCCGTCAGAAAACGTCTTTTCTGCGGGTACTTAAATATGATATCACATATTACATCGGGCGGCAACGATTTATTTTAGGTTATAATGTATGTTTAAGGGGGAAAATGTAAAACCAGTGTATGTGAAAAAAATGCTGTTATTTTTTGTTCTTTTTTAGTCCTTTGGAAAGGATGCCATCGGTTATATTGCGGACTTTTGTCCCCGGAGGGAACATTTTGTCAGCAAGCCTGTCAAGTGCTCTCTTTTCAGTGGATCTTGTTGAATACTCAACAAGCTTCGGCTCCTTTACGGAAGAACCCCATTTTTTAAGGGCTTCCGGCGACATATAGGGCCTGAAGAATTCACGGTCAGCCGCACTGCAGCATTCTTCAACAAACTGCAGCGGCAGTTCACAGTCCTTGCTGCCGAATTTGTCGAGGAAGCTTCCGAAATGCCTTGAAAAGAGCGTATCGAAATCCTCCTTGCCCTCAAGAGCTGCTTTGTCAGAGTTAAGGGCGTTGATAATAAGCGCCTGCCGTGAAGACGGCTTGTAGTCCTCTCCGCACAGACTGTATGCGCCGAGCACTATAAAGCCAAGCAGCCGTCCGTCTCCGCATATATCGCTGAGTGGCACCTTTGTCTGGGGGATATCGAACCCGTAGGCAGCGTATGATCCCAGAAAGCACTGCAATGCAAGATGCTCCGGAGAATCCAGGTCATATACCAGCTTATCCCTGATATATCCTGCAAGCCTTCCTGAACGCTCCATGAGTCCCACAGCAGGAGCTGTCATCATCGCCTTTGAACCGTTCATTATGGCAAGCTCTATGTCATACGCCACGTCATGGCCGCAGTGGAACAGCTTTGCTGCGCTCACGCCGGCTTTTTCAAGAACAGGATTATACCAGCTCCTTGCGTCACAGTCCTTTATCTCGGAAATAACAACAAGCCCGTCATATGAACTGTATCCGCAGCGCTCAAGTATCTCTTCCACAACCTCACGGGGGTATATGCTCTCGGAAAATATGATAACACGCTTCCGGCTGTTCTTTGCCTCACGGTAAAGAGCTTTTCCGCATTCACGGGGAAAGGTGAAGTGTTCGATAAGCTCACATTCACGCTCCATCAGCTTATCTCTTCCGTCGGGACTTACTCCGCTGAGCTTTGCGAAAATGTCGTATATCTTTGCAAGTGTTACCCTTGTACGGACGCCGTATTTCTTCTCGGCAGCCTCAGCTGCTGCTATACGGAGCTCCGTAAAGGTCTTTTTACCCTTTGTATCGAACATGGCAAAATCCTCTTCCATGAACATGAAAAGGGCATATTCATCAAGAAACGGCGTCATTACAAGAACATCTTCCATGCGGAAGCTGACTGCACGGTATTTATTGCTGCCTGCTTCCCCCAGCATCCTGTTCATAAGCTCTGTCTGCGTTTCCGAGGGCTGCCGTCTGAGTTGTTTTTCGGTGAACATCGTTTCCTCCTTCTGCCGTGAAGATCACTGGGCGACTGTAGTAGTAGTCCCGGCGGATGTTGCTGTCTCAGCCGGCTCAGTTACGGTCTCTGTATTGACATCCAGCTTTTCGCCCTTCTTTATCTTCTGGTATTCGTCAAGTGTAAGTGCGCCTTCAGAATTATATGTCCGGACAAGATTTTCCTTGCTGGTGAATTTTTCGGAGTACTCTCCCTTTTCATCCTCAAGGTATTCTCCGAACCACAGTCCGAAGAATGACCATATGGCATTGTCACGGAAGGCACTGTCGATATCCGGGAGACTTCCGCATTCGCTTATTGCCACAAGCTTTCCCTTTCCGGCAAACTTCTGTATCGCCGCAAAGCTCTCATAGTATCTGCTGCCGTAATCCTTTTCGTCCGACATATATATATCAACTGAGGCTATATCGTAAGTGTTCTTGTCCACCAGTACCGATGAGCTCTGTCCGTTCCATACCCAGATCAGATTATCAAGCTGGAAATATTCGGTCATACGGGTATATATGAGCTGCCAGAGCCATTTGTATGCATCCTTTCCGGCTGCTCCCCACCAGTACCAGTTTCCTCCGCCCTCCGGGAGCGGCCTCCACAGTACAGGCACTCCCTTGCTCTTCAGGGATGTGAGCTGACCGGCGATATTGTCTATATCAAGTATAAGGCTGTAGCACTGTTCGGAAATATCTCCCTCACCGTAAAGGCCTCTTATCTCCTCCTGAGTGAGATTTGCGATATCCTTGTCGGTCACAGCCTTTGAAAGGTCAAAATCCGTCTCGTCAGTACGGATAGAGCTTTTCTCCGAGGGGGCGCTCCAGTACCAGCTTGCGGAAACTATACCGCCGTTCCTGTACCAGTTCGCACAGGCATCGATATCCTTGAAGCTCTCGTCATAGGAGCCTCTCGGCACTGTGAGATTGCAGAAGCGTATAACAGGGTATTTTCCGGTGGTGCGGTAAATAAGGTCAAGCTCGGAGTTGTCGCTGTCAGCGGCATACTGTCCGGTTATCATGTATTTTCCATAGCTTTCCGTAAGGAAGCTGAGCAGCTCCTTTGCCGCAGCCGCAGCATTTTCGTTGACAGGCTTGCCCTCCGCATCATACTTTATCTCGCTGAGAGTATTGTTATCCGTAAGCTTAAGGTAGTCAAGGCATATATCCCCTCCGTCAGGGATGAGAGTTATCTCAGAGCCGCCCTTTGTCAGGAATACTCCGTGTATGGTTATCTGAGTGAACTTTCCGCCGCCGGTGGTGGTAAAATCTGTAAGCTGAACTCCGTTCAGCATGACACGGCAGGTGGTTATCCTGCTGGCGGCAATATTGAATGACAGATCGTAATGCTGATTGCTGGGGAGATCTGCCTTGAATACAAGTCCGGTCTTTCCGTCACCGGGGAAGCCGGTGACATAACCCTCGCCGCTGAAATTATCCTTTTCCGCAGCTACCTTAAGGCCGCCTGCAAGCTCGCAGTCCTCAGCTTCGTAGAAATCGCCTGTAGCCTTCTTGTTGATCTCAGGTATAGTTACCGGATAATCCGGATAGGTCTCCACTGATGTGGTGACAACAGGAGCAGTAGTCGTTTCAGGCTCCTCCTCGATTATCGGTACAGGCGCATCAGCCTTCTCCGATTTTTTTGACTTGCTGCATGAGCATACAGCAGATGTACTGAGTGCTGCGGCTGCGGCAAGGGATATGATCTTTTTAATGTCCATTGTTTCTCCTTCAGGGCTTTACAATATATCGGCCGCCCGGTCTGGTGCTGAAAATAACTGCGCCATCCTCCATGCGTGAGCCCACATTTTCTCCGTCACAGGTAACGCTTACAACGCAGTTTGTACGCAGACGGCATTCGCAGCCGTTATCAGAGGTTATGACTGCTGAGCTCAGTTTTCCGCCGATCCATTCTATATCTACGCCGAAGCCTCCCTTTGCACGCAGGCCGCTTATATGTCCGTTCTCCCACTCATGAGGCAGAGCGGGCAGGAGTATGATATCTCCGCAGCAGCTCTGGAGCAGGGCTTCGGCTATTGCAGCCGTACCGCCGAAATTTCCGTCTATCTGGAAAGGGGGATGTGAGTCCAGCATATTCGGATTAGTTGAAAAGGCCAGCAGCAGCTTCAGGTTCTCGTATACCATGCGGCTGTCATAAAGTCTCGCCCACATATTAGTAGTCCATGCACAGCTCCAGCCGATATGGTCTCCGCCGTGTATCAGTCTGCGGACAAGAGTAGCTCTTGCCGCATCCGCAAGCTTCGGTGTCTTCTCCGGTGATATAAGGTCTGCCGGGTGCAGAGCAAAGAGCTGAGAGATATGGCGGTGTCCCATTTCAGCCTCATCATAATCCTCCGCCCATTCCTTTATCTGACCGTATTTGCCGATCTCAGGCTGTGGTATCTTCTGAAGCATCTCTACCAGTTTTTCCGCAAAGGCACTGTCCCTGCCAAGTATTGCAGAGGCCTTTATGACATCGGTAAAAAGTACGGTTATTATCTGTGAATCCATTGAAGGGCCGGCACAGAGACTGCCCTTTACTCCGTTTTCGGTAAGGTAAGAGTTCTCCGGCGAAAGCGACGGGCAGGTGACAAGATGTCCGTTTCCGTCATCTATAAGGAAGTTCACAAAGAACTCCGCTGCTTCCTTCATAAGATGATACTTCTCAGCAAGGAAGTCCACATCCATAGTGTATTCATAGTGCTCGAATACATGGAGTGCCAGCCATGCTCCGCCCATTGGCCAGAGCGTTGACGGCATCCAGAGATCCTGAGGAGCGGTATCGCCCCAGATATCAGTGTTATGATGACATACGAAGCCCTTGTCTATACCGTACATCTCCTTTGCTGTGATACGTCCGTTCTCGCAGACTCTCTCCAGCAGGTCGAACAGCGGCAGATGACATTCCGAGAGATTGCAGCTCTCAGCCGGCCAGTAGTTCATCTCTGTATTTATATTTACGGTGTATCTGCTGCCCCATGCCGGCCACATCTGGTCGTTCCATATGCCCTGCAGGTTCATAGCCTGAGTGCCTGCACGGCTGGCAGATATCATAAGATAGCGTCCGTAATTGAAATAGAGCTCGATCAGCTTATTATCGTGGATAAGGCGTATACACTCCTTGTTGTCCAGTTCATCACCCTTGAGGCGGGTTATCCTCTGGTCAGTAGTCAGTGCCTTTATATCGGTCTCGCTGTTATCATCAAGCGAAAAGTCCACACGGTCAAAAAGCTCCCTGTAGTCATTTACATGGCGCCAGTAAAGCTCGTCGTAAGTACAGCAGAGCGCCATTTCTGCATCGACCTCCGCAGAGGCTTCGTAGTATTCGCCATAGAAGCTGGTGCGGACAGAAAGTACGATCATAACCTCATCAGCATTCTCAGCACAGAGTCTTCCGCCGATAGTACGAAGGCTGCCTCCCACAGTCCTTGCCCCCACTGCGGCAGCAAAGAATATACCGTCACGGCTTCCTGTACCGCCGGTATACATGAGCATATCCTTCCCGGAGGGACGGTTGTCGTCATAATAATCATCACGGCCGTCAATTGAACAGCTCAGATTTATCATTCCCGGCTTTTCACAGGTAATATGTATCACCATTACTTCATCCGGTGCGGATACAAATACCTCACGGGTATACTTTATATCATTTACAGTAAACTCAACACGGCTTACAGCCTCTGACAGTTCAAGCGTGCGTGAATAATCACGGGCTCTGCCGTCAAGCTCCATATTTATTTTAAGCTCACCCAGCGGCATATAGTGACGGCTGTTGGGTGTAACGCCCTGAAGCTTCTCAAAAGCTACCTTCTCAGCGGCCTTTATATCCCTTGCACTGAGCAGAGCTCTTACCTCTGCAAGTCCCTCCTGTGCGTCGGGATTTACCCTGTGTCTCGGGCCGCCGGACCATATGGAATCCTCATTGAGCTTTATGATCTCCTCTGCCGGATCTCCGAATATCATACCGCCTATCCTGCCGTTTCCAACAGGAAGCGCCCAGTTGAAATCCTCAGCAGGACTGTTGTACTTAAGTAACGTTTCTTTGCTCATATATTTTCTCCTTTAAGGAAAGCTGTAATATCTTTTGCTGTATTTATACTTATATATTATATCACTATTTTCGGATTATTGCAAACCGCTGAAGGCTCTGTATTGCATTTCTGGGAAAGTGATAAAAGTTTGTTCATATTTTACAGAGTTCATAATGCATTATGCATAATACCGAGAAAAGAAAAGCCGCACATGAGTGTGGTAATTATATAGAAGTTTTATGAGTATTTATTGGGGAAGAACCCCTTTCCAAAGACTTTTAATCTTATTTTCCCCAGATAGGACGCAAGGCAATAAAAAAGCCCATGCAGAAATACATGGGTTGCGCTCTATATGAGGAAAAATCAAAACTGAAAGTTTTAGGAAGAACCCTTTTGAAAAAGGGTTCTTCCTAAATAACTGTCGTACACCTTTTATATGAGTATCACGTTTATACCATCGTCATACTTTATCAACATCACTTCTGTCCTGCGATAAGCTCTTCTCTCATCATGCAGAGATCAAAGCCGTCAAGCTTTGCATCCTCGCAGAGGTCGGCAGCCTTCCAGTCGCCGAGCTTTGCGCCGGGAACAGATAGCAGCCATTTCTGGAGCAATACCAGGTCAGCAGTGTTGAATCTGCCGTCCTCGTTCACATCGCCACGGACAGTCTTTTTTTCGCCGAAATTTGCAGTGATCGTCATTGCGTCTTTAAGCGCTACAGTGACAGTCTGCTCATTGCCCGAGATACCGCCGCTCCAGCCTGTGAACACAGCACCTTCGTCCGGTATAGCAGTCAGTGTTACCGGGCAGTCAGCCGAATACTCGCCGCTCCAGCCGCCTGAAAGATCGGGAGTTATGGAATTTATGCGTATCCTTCCGTTTCCGCTGGCATTGAGAGTCACAGTCTGCATCGACTTTGAAATGCCCAGATAATTCTGCATATCCTCAATGGTATATTTTTTTCTCTCACGGAAGAACTGCTGTATCTGGGGGAGAGTCTTATTGAGGTACTGCTGCCTGTTATAGCTGAGATTGCTGTCCTTTGAGCCGCCAAAGAATCCCCACCAGCGGAGTGTAGTGTAGGCCAGAGGCTCTGTATAGTCTCTGCTGTACACATCTATCATGGTATCAACTTTTTTCTGTGAGAGTACCTCGTTGGCATAGTCGCAGTAAACGTTGACGAATCTGCTGCGGAAGTCCTTGTTTTTGAGGAGATTGATGAACAGGTTCGTGGGCGCATAGTCTCTTGCGTCCTCATTTTTTTCCATATGGCGGAAGCTGTCGTAGGCATAGCCCTCAACGCCGCCGAAATCCGCATAAGTCTTGCCCATAGTGTAGTCATAGTCGAAGGATATCATGCGCCATTTTCCGTCGCTGTAGGGATTACCCTCGATAGGGGCGCCGGTATTGCGCCACATACCGCAGTTGCGGTTCGGCCAGTCATATGTTCCGAGGTAGAGGCCTGCTGCATAGTGGTCGATAAGGCTGTCGATATCGATAAAGTCGCAGACAGCCTTGTAATTTTCCTCGTTGGTAAGATCGGCCTTTGCGTACCTGTCAGCAAATTCAAAGAAGCTGTCACATTCTTCCTGAGAGCCTTCCTCAAGCTCCCCGTTCTTTATCATAGCAACGTCCTTCTTATCAATGCCGTAATTTGACTCGATGAAGTAGTCGGACAGCTTTTCGATCATCTCATAAAGTCCCCAGTATTCACCGTTGAGGAAAACAACGCACTGCTGCATATCCTGAGTGGTGAGGGAGTCTCTGTCAGCAACCAGTTTCTGAGCGAAGCCGTCACGGAGGCGGCCCTCTTCGCCGACAGCTCTTAGAGAGATCGAATCGTATTTATCGATGAGCTCGCCCTGCCAGTCGTTGTTGCCGGGGATAAGGGGGTATTCTATCTTTGAAGCTCCGTAGCCGCTTCTTGCATAGAGGTGGAAGCTCTTCTGGGAGGTATTTCGTGTAGAAGCACCTTTGATACGGATGCCCATATTCTGTTCAACTATGGTTTTGCCGCTGCTGAAAACGGTTATAGTAGCCTCACGCTCCCAGTCCTTTCCGTGGCAGAAGAAGTTGGAGATATTATCTGTATCCCAGACGCTCTTCTTCGGATCGAATGATGAGCTGTTTCTCCATTTTAGGTACTGATTGCCGGTGACATAGATACCCTTGTCCGGATCAAAGAGGTTTGCCGGATCAGTCACGAGAGATACTACTGTAAGATCCTTGTACTTGGCAAGATCGCTGCTTGTAATGAAGTATGTCTGGCTGACAGTTTTGCTGAAGGTGCCGTCGGAGTTCTTTGCTGCGGCACGGACAACAGTGGCCTTGTCCACATTGAAGGGCGGCTTCTTATAGCCTGTGCCTCTTGAAATAGATGCAGCGGAGTTCTCATTCTCCTCATAGGCGGAGTAGATATTGGGTTCGCTTGTTCTGTCACGGACAGTTATCGGAGCGGAATACACCTGAGCAGTGGAGGAAGTCAGCGGATCACTGCCGTCGGTAGTATAATAAATAGTATCAGAGCTGTTTGCGGACAGAGTCAGCGAAAAGTCTGTACCATAGAATCCTGATCCGGCTGAGAATACCGGTGCAGATACAACGCCGGCGTTGGCTTTTGCAGGAGTAGGCTCCATTATTTCAAAGGTATCGCTTCCGTCGGGAGTCCTGCCGTAGGTAACATCCTCACCCAGTGTAGGAAGCTCGACCTGCTGGATGACCTTTCCGTCCGGGCTTGACAGAACGACGGTATCGCCGTTCTTGCTGAGTGCGAAGCCGGTGTGGAGCTCAGAGGCAGTGGACTGCTGCTTGGAAGCGAATACGATCATATGCTCTCCGGAAGCTATTTTCGTACCGCTTGGGAATGTAAAGAAAAGCGGCTTGTCGGCACTGTCGGACAGTCCGTATCCTGACAGGTCAACAGCGGAACTGCCGGGGTTATACAGCTCTATCCAGTCAGAATAAGCTCCGTAGCTGTCAGCAAGGCAGTTTTTGTTCTGTGAGCAGACCTCGTTGATGCAGACAGTCGGCTCGGCGGCGCAGACGATATTCCCCACATTCAAAGGCATAGCAGATGCAGATACAGCACCCGCAAGTATCGCTGCGGCAAATCTGTTTTTTAGTTTCACAATGGATCCCTCTCTCTCAATAGTGAAATTTGCTGTCTGATCAGATAAAGGGATCATAAACGCTGAAGGCGCAGAAATAGAGAGCCCCAGGGCTGGCTCACGGCATATGGTGAAAGCCGCCCGGCAGCAGAGACAGCTCCGCCCTGTCAGGGACAGTGCTCCCTGAAAAGAGTCCCGGACGGCTGTCATATTTTTTCTCCCATCGGCCTGGCCGACAATTTTAATATCCCGAATCGATCAAACAAAACATTACCGTATATATGCTAAGTAAATTATATCTGCAAAACCAGGCTTTGTCAAGGGGAAAAACAGGTTTTGCTGCCTGTCATTTCCCCTCTGTATACATGGATATCAGCTCTTCCCTCATAGTGCAAAGGTCAAAGCCGTCCAGTCTGCCGTCCTTGCAGAGATCAGCAGCCTTCCAGTCTTTAAGCTCCGTACCCGGAGCTGAGAGCAGCCACTTCTGGATCGATACCAGATCTGCTGTATTAAAGCGTCCGTCCTTGTTCACATCGCCCCTTAGACCGTTATCCTCCTCATAGGGGAAGAAGTCCGCACCGAGCTCGTTTATATCGGAATTGAGCTCTGCCAGGGCAGATACGTTTCTTCCGTCATAATAGTACAGATCGTAGCCGCCGTTCATGGTGCTGCTGAATATCATCTTATCACCGCCAAAAGGGCAGGTGTCTGAGCAGTCATACTTGTCGGAATCAAAGGGAAGAGGACTGATCCTGCTGCCGTCAAAGCATATTATCTGATCGCAGCGGTTATCAGCAGAATACCACTTTGTGAAGAAGAGCCTGCTGCCGCTGATAATGGGGTAATAGGCAGTAACGCCTTCCTCGCTGAAAACAGTCTCCGACTTTTTGGAGGCTGTATCAAGCCTGTATATTAAGCCGATACCGTCCTTGTATCCGGCATAGTATATGTATTTACCGTCGGGAGAAAAGCAGGGCATAGCCTCCTCAGCGGAGTCATTCGTCAGCATTGTTACTTCCCTTGTTTTCACGTTTAACAGTGCAAGATCGTACACAAATCCGTCAGCAGAGCTGTCCCAGTGACCACGCTTGAAAACGATATGCTCTCCGTCAGGAGCCCATTTCGGATCCTCATTGCGGAAGCCGCTTTTTTCAGTGAGGTTTGTGATCTTCCCGCTGTCATAGAGGAATATATCCCATTCATCAGCTGCCTGATCTATTGCCATGAAGGTTATCTGTTCCGGAGAATTTCCGAAGCTGCCGTTCATGGCGTGAATGAAACCGCCGTCAATAGTGTTCACATTTCCGTCAGGATCACGCAGATAAAGCTTGCTGTCCAGTGCGGAATAGCTGCTGTAGCTGTGCCAAAGCAGCCAGCCCTTTGGCAGCTCTGCTTTTTCGCTCCAGCCGCTGTCCGAGTAGGATTCATGCTGCGGAGTATCGCCGCTTTCGTGGAAGGGGGTTATCTTAACGTGATCTATCTGAAATTCAGTCTGCTCAAAATCAGGCGTTCCTGCCCAGCCCTTCGGGAACCAGAGTCCCAGCCAGAAGCGGCTCTCATTGGTGGGGATGAAATCGTATGAGGTGTAGGTAAGCACATCATCGAAATAGTATTCCACTCTCGGTACTTCGGTATCGCTGCCGGTGTGCCAGTCAAAGCGGTAGGTGTGGAACTGTCCGTCAGCCTGACTGCCGCAGTTCACTGATTCCGTTTTGTAGTCATCTTCTGTCACCCAGGTGGTGCAGAGCGCATGGCTGAGGGAAAAATCGCCGTTATCGTCACGGCCGGGGAATTCGATATCTATCTCGTGATTGACGATATTCAGCTTGTTTCCGGAGTAATTCTCTTCATACTCAAACGACCACATAGCCGAGCAGCAGCCCAGCTCCGGAGCGATCTTTGCTCTTATCTCATAGCTGCCCGAGCCGAAATATTCCTTTGTAGCGATAGCTCCGCCGCAGCGCTTTCCGTCATTGCGCCGGCTTTTGTCACGGTTTATGCCACGCAGGTCTCCTTCATAGTCGTTGCCCAGACCGGTGAGGATAAGATTTCCGCTGCTGACAGAAACGTTGTCGGAGATAACTCCGCCGTTGTAGTCCTCGGTCACGCCGTTGACGTTTACAGTTCCGCCCCAGTTCTTTTCAGCAATGAGCCATTTGCCGGTATCGAGGCTGCTGCCGCTGAAATCCTCATAAAATATATCGTCAGGAGAGTCGGCGGTGACTGGAGATGACGGGATAAAGATCGGAATAACTGCCGCTGTAAAAACTGCTGTCAGGCGCTTTGCGATATCGGCTACTCTCATGTCAGATCACTTCCTTTTCCCTTCCCGGATAAATCTTATCAGCTCTTCCAGGTCATCGAACTCATCATAGTCTCCGATTATGCCTGTACGGTGATAGACGATACCAGCTTTTTCGTTGCGTTCAAGGCAGTCCAGGAGCTCTTCGGTGCCGAATCTTCTTGCAAACTCAGCAAAGCCTCTTGCTTTGATCTTATCCTTGTACAGACCTTTTCGGCAGCTTTCCGGCTCGCACTCATAGCAGCCTTTTATGTTCTTTTCGAGCACGCACTTCCTGTTCTCGCACCACTCAGCGTCCTTGCACCATGAAAGATCAAGGAAGCCGTCCTGCCTGCATCCCTTGCACTCCTTGTTTTCGCTGCACAGACAGCAGGCAAGTCCGCAGCGAGCCAGGCCTAATTCCCTTTTCATGACAAATACCTCCTTTTTGTTTCAGACGGTTATTTCTATCAGGTTATCCTCCACAGCAGCTATGCAGCTCTCATAATATCCGTCTCCGGTAGTACGAGGGCCGCTTTTTACCGTATATCCGGCGGAACGAAGCTGCTCTGTAAGTTCATCCACCTTTTCCCTGCTGCCGACACTGAAAGCGATATGTGCATAGCCGGTACGGGCAGCAGTTTTATCGCCATCGGCAGTATCCGGTCTGTTCATCAGCTCAAGCCTTGTGCCCCCGTCAAAGCTGATGAAGTAGGATCTGAAACCGGTAGTTTTATTATGATATCCCTCATCTGAATGGCCGCCGAGATATTTTGTGAAAAAATCCTGGGCAGCCTCCAGGTCATTCACATACATTGCAATATGTTCAATGTGCATATATGCCTCCAGTTATTTGCGTTAAGTATGATCGTGCAGCGCAAAATCTTTTATCCTTCTGATCACATCCGGCTCCTCATCGTATACGGCATGAGCCTGTTCAGGGATATACGGAGCGGTCGAACAGAGCACCAGTCTGCTGACAAGATCAGGGCGTTTTAGCGCTATGACCTGTGCTATCATTCCGCCCTGTGATACGCCGTAGATAATGGCGCCGGCCAGTCCGAGCTCATCCATAGCCTTTTCAGTATCCTCAGCCATATCATAAACGCTGTATTCCTCAGGCATATCCTCACGGCGGTCAAAAACATAAATGCAAAAGCTGTCCGCAAGGGCTTTGTACTGGTTTGCGATAAAATCTGCTGAATTTACAACGCTTTTCAGTGCAACGCCAGGGATAATGATGAATGGCTGTCCGGATAGATTTCCGAAGCGGAAATACCTTATGGAAAGATCGCCTGTATTAATTGTATCTATATTTATTTTCTCACTCTTTCTCAGTGAAGCAAACGCTTGTTTTTATTTGATTATAGCATAGATCCTGCGGTTATTCAATAGGAAATTTCGGATGAAGTAGGCTTGCAGAGCCGGCAGGGGTTATTATGAAGCAAGCCGCATGGACTGTGTTTTCACAGAGCGGCTTGCCGATGCTGGTATACTGTAAGTACTTATTGTATAATATCCCTTCGATTATAGAAACCGGGAGGCTGCTTTTGCATAAATGAATTGACTTTTCTTGCAGAAGTGATATAATTGAAACAGACAGTTATTTTTAACGAAAGGAATGATATGATATGGATAAAACAATAAACGCAGTACCAGATGGAATAACCGCAGCAGAGGTCAGCGATTCTGTCTGCGAGCTGGGGGATATAGTTCCCGACCTTATAGAGGATTATGAGATAGTAGTCGTAGGAGCAGGCGCTTCGGGAGTTCCTGCGGCAGGCTGGGCAGCTGAGCTTGGAGCAAAGACTGCTCTCCTGCAAAAGGAATCAACAGTTATTTCCCAGGGCAACTGCGGTTCAGCGATAATAAAGTCACGCTCAACAGAGGCTGGCATTGCAAAGTGGATACACCATACCAATAGCCTCTGCGACTGGAGAGCAGATACAAAGCAGCTCCGTGCATACGCTGAACATTCCGAGGAGGCTATGATATGGTTTCTTAACCGTGCCGGGCTCACAAAGGAAACTGAATACGGTGACGGCAGCAAGGTGGATAATAATGCGGAAAGTGCAAAGCTCCTCAATGACGGAAACAAGCTCTGTGCATTCAGAAGCACCAGCGGCGACTTTACAGGTGTTTGGAAAGACCGTATGAACAGTTATGATTACGGTAACGACCATTGCTATTTCTGGGCTCCGTGGATAGGCCCCAAGCCGATGAATGTGGGGAACGCTATCCACAACGCCCTCAATAACATAATGGAAAAGCACGATAATTTGCATACGTACTTCTCAACGCCGGCGGTAAAGCTTGTGATGGACGGTAAAAATGTCAAGGGCGTTATCGCTAAGGACAAGGACGGCAGATACATACAGTTCAACGCTTCAAAGGCAGTAATTCTTGCTACTGGCGACTATACCAATAATGCCGCTATGGTAAAGCGCTGGTGTCCGGATATTGCCGAATTTGACAAGAAGCAGTTCGGCAAAACAGGCGACGGCCATATCCTCGCAATAAGTGCAGGCGCAAAAATGGAAGCTCTCGGTCATACCAAGATGATGCACGACTTCGACTCTGCTCTCATGTTCGAGGAGCCGTTCCTTTACCTCAACATGGAGGGCGAGCGTTTTACCAATGAGTATACAGGCTTTGTGTATATGGGCAATCTGCTGAAATATCAGCCTAAATTCAAGGGCTCTATGCTGGACGCTGACCACAAGGATGGCTCAAAGGGCTGGTACTGTGCGATCTATGACAGTGATTACGTAAACTGGGATAAGGAAGAGTTCGTAGACGGCTGCGTTCCGCCATTTGTCATGGAGAAGTTCATACCCGGAGCTGTCGATGAGCCTCAGGGCGTTTTCAAGAACCTCATCGATCTGCACAGATGTGATACTCTTGAAGAGCTGGCAAAGGAACTGGGCATTCCCTTTGACAGGATGAAGGCTTCCATAGACCGATATAATGAGCTCTGCGAAAATTGCTGTGATACGGACTTTGGCAAGCCAGCGAAGTATATGCATAAGATAGAAAAGGCTCCGTTCTGGGGAGCAAGAAAGCATATCCGTGTATCGGCTGAGGTCTCGGGAGTAGTGACCAATGAAAACGCTCAGGCTCTTGATCGCGAAGGCAAGCCCATTGAGGGACTTTACTGTGCAGGAAATCTGGGCGGTCCATTTTACGGCGGTGCTGATTATCCTTTTCATCAGACAGGCCTTTCTCTCGGCCGCTGCTACACATTCGGAATGATAGCTGCCAAACACGCTATGGGAATGCTGCGCTGATGAACGGTATGCGGCATTCATCAACTGCTGATCTGCAATTACAACGCTTAGGATAAAAAATCAAGCCGCAGGAAAATCTCCTGCGGTTCTATTTATATGCTGTTTAAGCTTTCAGCTATTCAAATACAATTTGCGCCGCCTGTTATTACGGCTGCGTTGTTTTTGAATTCTTTGCTCATATGCACTCCTTTTTATATCCAAATATGCGCATTTTTGAAAAATAGTTTCGTTCTCTAAGTCTTTATTTATGGGTTCAGGGATAAAAATGTAATTAAACAGTGAATTCCTATAATATAATAGAAGCATTGAAGCTCTTGATCATCAACCTTTACAGTCTTGCCTTTCTTGTCGACTTCATTACATAGCAAGACCGAGAAACTCGTCCTCGGTCAGTTCTTCTGTTTGGTTTTCGGATAAAGCCTGTAGCTCTGTGTCTATGGCATCACATATCGTCCGTGCAGTCTCCTGTATCTCATTAAGAAAGCGGTTGAGCTGTTCAAGCTGCTTTCCCTGACTCCATGAGGCTATATATGGGAAACTGTAATCGCTTGTGTCAATGCCATATCTTGAAGCCACGATATATGCTACCGATTCAGCCTGTACTTCCTTATCACTTCGTGAAGATTCAGCAGTTGGCAGTTTTTTATCGGGATCGTGCAGCCGGGCGTGAGCGCATTCGTGAATAGCAGTCTTTACGGCTTGTGCGCCGCTGAGATTTTCCTGTATAACTATTCGCTGTTCGCCGTAGCTGTAATATCCCTTTGCTCCGCTGCTGATATCCTCGAAATCCACATGTATTCCAGTTATATCATGAACAGCATTAATTACAGCTTCAACGTGCTCATCCTCGACAGCCTCGTTCAGCTCATGGACGTATTCGGGTATTGGCTCACCGCTGGTCTGTGATACGTCAAAAACATACACCTTTTTGAAGCCTATGGAGGTTTGTTCAACCTCGACCTTCTCCTTTTTCTCGCTGCCATCAGCGTTGTATATCTGATTACCGCTGCTATCCTTTACAAGCTGCTCCTTGAGTTCTTTTGACTTAAAGGACATAGGGGCAAGTATCGCTATGCCTTTTTCTCCTTTGTTGATAGTCCTGCCGAGCTCCTTCCACTTGCCAAACGCCGCCACGAGGCTTGCATCGGGCTTCTGAAGCATAATCAGAATACAATTGCCGGCGGAGTAATTCGTGAACTTACTCATATACCGCAGACATTCCTTGTAGCTGTCAGACTTGAATACTGCCTTAACTCCGTCATCAATCTTCTTGAATAAGTTCTGCATTTCCTCACGCTTTTCAGCCTTGTATTCAGCTTTCTGCTGTGGCGTAAGCTTTTTCTTCCATGCCAGTATTATCGACCTCCTTGTCTAATAAAAGTATTTATATATGCAAAAAAGCCGACTCTGTATGGCTTCTGTGAGAAACCAACAAAATCGGCTTTTATATCGTTTGAAAATTCTATATTCGGTTTTTTGGTTATTTTCTAAGCTTTTCCGTACTTTTATTCCTAACCGCCTTTGTATCAGCTCTCAAAACGCTTTTTGGCGCGTTAGAATCGTATTTTTACGGTTTGGGATCTACGGTAACACATAAAAATTTTTTTCTTTTTGATACGCAAAAACTCCCGAAAAATCGGGAGTTTTTGGCTTGGGATCTATTTTGTAACATAGATATGGAGCTAGTGACCCGGCTCGAACGGGCGACTACGTGTTTGGACATAGAGGGAACGGATGTTCCCTCTATTGCCTTTATGCCGCATTTTTTGCGGTTCTGTCCAGATTGCCTACAAACTTATAGTATATTTCGACCTGCTGATAAGTATTGCCGTCAATTTCTTCCTTATGATGGACTAATATCTTATCAATAAGCTCGTTGATTATTTCAGAGTCAAGCTCTTTTATGTCAGTGTACTGATCTATGATCTTTGTAAACTTTTCGGTTTCATTGTTCTGGAATGAATACTTGTTGAGCTCCTCGTTTATCCCTGATACCGATGTCATTAACGTATGAAGTTCACTTTCAAACCTGTTTGACATCTGAACGTAACGGTCGTCAGGCAGCTTTCCGAGCGCATTGTCCTCATAGAGCTTGTTGAGCAGATGATTAAGCTCTTCTATTCTGCCCTGCGATTTTTTAAGTTCGGTTTTCAGCTGCACTATCCTTTGGCTGCTGATGCCGCTGCTTTTGTTGTTAAGGAAGGCTCTGAACTCATCTTTGTTTTTACGATACGACTTCAGCACTCGCCGCATATCTTTAAGAACGATGTCATAAATAACATCGTAGTTGATGTAATGCGATGCACAGTATTCCTTGCCGTGAGTTTTGTACAACCAGCATGAGTATGCTCCGTGGTATGTACCGTCTCGGCGCTGCTTCTGAGAGTAGGTGAGCGCATGACCGCAGTCCGCACAGTACAGGTGTCCGGCGAATATCTGGAACTCTCCTGTTTTAGTCGCGCGGCGTTTAACGCTCATCATTCTGTGTGCGTCGTCCCACAGCTCCTGAGAGATTATCGGTTCGTGACAGTTCTCAACTATTATCCATTCTTCGCGCGGACAGAACACCTTCTTCTTGCTTTTCATGGATACGTTTTTCCGTTTTCCGTAGACCAGCTTACCGAGATAGACCTCATTCTCAAGTATCACTCGGATGGAAGTTACGTGCCAGTCGAATTCTCTCCGCCAGTAATCCGACTTGAAGTAATCGGGATTATGGAGATTGAAGTACGCAATAGGAGTGAGAACCTTTTCCTCGCGGAATATCTTTGTTGTCTTATTGAAGCCGATACCCTGTGCTGCCATTCTGAATATCCTGCGTACCGTCTCAGCGGCAGGCTCGTCAATCACAAGGTGATGTCTGTCGTTGGGATCGAGCTTGTAACCGAAGGGCGGCTTTGAACCGATGTACTGTCCAGCCTTCGCCTTAGCTTTCTTCGCTGTTCTCGTTTTGAGCGAAGCCTCGCGCGCGAAGTAATCGTTCAGCACATTCCTCATCGGGAACATCATATCGTTTTCATTTTTCATGGAGTCGTAGTTGTCGCTCACAGCAATGAACCGAACTCCGAGCTCCTTGAACTTTTCGACGTACATTCCGACTTCGATATACGACCTTCCGAATCGTGACTGGTCTTTTACAAGGACAGTATCTATCAGCCCATTCTGAATGTCCTCATACATTCTCTGGAACGCCGGGCGATCGAAGTTTGTGCCGCTGTATCCGTCGTCATCGTACACTTCATAATTATCTATTGCATGATCCTTGCAGTACTGCTCCAGTAATAATTTTTGCGAGCCAATGCTGACGCTTTCGCCCATTCGCCCGTCATCGACCGAGAGCCTGCAATACAGTGCTGCTTTTTTAGGCTGTTTGTTTTTCATTAAAACTCCTTTCTCAGCCGTGCAGCAGATCCTTACACGGACAGTATACCACATATCCGTTTCGGAATCCAGTGCATTCGGCTGATTTCGTAGGACTGCACAAAAAACATTTTCCGACTTTTACGCCGACTCGCTCTCGGTCTGCTTTGCATCTGCGGCAGGCTTTTCATCACCCCTTTCGAGCTGTCGGAGCATAAGTTCTCCGAGTGACTCTTCAGCCCTTTTCCTGCCGAGGAAAGCAGACCAAACACGATAGGTGACACCGTCAACAGTACAGTCGTGATGCAATACGGACTGTACCTCGGGATCTTCACTGCAATGAGGTTTCTCAAGTTTTACGCTCATACATCCGCCTCCTCTAAAACTATTCAATTCAAAATTCACAGGTACAAAATCTTATCGCACCGTCTTTGCTGAGCCTGCGTGTTACCAGCCCAGACTTTTTTGGACTCCCTTTCGGGTTGGCCCAGTTGTATCTATATCACTCCTCTCATATTGGCTATTTTGCTGTGTAGACGCCTGCCAAACATCCCTAATCATAGCCTACATCTGGGATATTTCCGAAAAAAGACGCCTGCTTTCTGTGAACTTGGCAAGAAAGACGTCTGCTCTCATGTTGCAACAAACGCCGAATATTCGGCGGGCTTTGCCCGTCCGATGTGGTTTGGCGGGCTCGAATGAGCCCAGCCTTTAACCTGCAAACTGGAAACCCACTCGAAAAGGGGCACGGGTTCTCCCGTTTCAGCGGCAGGCGGAATGCCAGCTGCGATGCTTGCCTTCCCAAAAGGGAAGACTTTTTGTCACCGCCGCCACTTTTTCTCTGCCAACAGTATTTGTGTTATACCCCCACACTCGCTCCACGTTGCGCGACAATCGCGTTCAACGGGAGCGGTGGGGTAGCTATACTATTTTGGTTTTGAAGGCGGCTAAAAAGGGGCTTTCTGCGCCTGTTTCGGATAATCATTCTTTACACGGTTACTGTTACAGTTATTATTGCAAAGAAAAGAAGGCGCTTGTTTTATTATAGCTATCAAGTAATATATATCTTCCTTCTTAGCTATAATAATATATTATCTTGTATACTTAATATATAAGCCTATGACATCATGACACAGCCCCTATGACAATCAGCTTTTAAATTTCAATGCCAACTCTGCGTCGCGGAGCTTGTCCTCGTCAATGTCATAGTTCAGGAATGCGACTTCGTAAGAGTTCTCGACCTGACGTCCATTGTCGGCATAGTTGTTGTGAATACGAATGATGTCCTTCTGCGTAAGAGTTTTCAGTGCGCGCTCAACGTTACTCACCGACATTGCAGTGTCTCTTGCAATACCTGTGCGGCTTATGGTCGAGGTTTTCTTTTCACTATCGTAGTAACAGAGTAAGTCCATCACCACCTTGAACTCGGCAGGCGTAGTGATGTTGAGATACTCCAGCGGTGAATTGACACCGTTAGAGTATGCTGTGCAGTTGATAACGTTCAAATCTTTCATCTACATCTTCCTTTCGCGTTTCGAGTTTTTACTTGTGATGTCAAGAGTTGTCCGGACGTCTTAACTGCATTCAGTATACACGCGCTCTTGACAAAAGTCAATAGATATAGTATACTATCTCTACCGAGTTCAATCTATAATCTATTTTTATGAACAAATTGTAAACTTTGGTTTTGGGCTTTTTATACAGCTGTTTCCAAAGCGAACCGCAGTATTATGTGCTCTGACGAAATAGAACACTATTTCTGAAAGGAGTTATTATGTTTGAGATAGAAGCACACTACCATGACAGAAAAATATATCTTTCCGACGGCAGAGTTTATCCGCTCGGAGAGATACTTCTGCTCTATTTTTCAATGAATTTTTATGACTTAGGCGAACTTTTTGACGTATGCGAACGTGCAAAGTCTGAGCTGAACATCAGTTCCTTGTTCTGTCCTGCTGACATAGGAAAGTGTGCACAGGAAATAGAATTCACATACGATAGCATCATGGACATTGCAAAGTCACTTCCGCCCTACGACACAAAACATTTCAAACATGGTCTGCTGAGAAATCTGTTCGCATATTACAACGACATCTTTGACGAGCCTTTCTATGAAGACTCGGAGTTTGAAGTCGATGACTACAACGAACACTTTGTCAACGCAGAGAGTACTCCTGTGTCCTATGAGGAAATGTATATCACGGAGGACTTGAACGAGCTGCGAGTGTTATCGGATTACGAATTCGACAGCAAGAAAGTTTTCAGTAACTACGAGAACAGAAAAGACGCCGCCGACTTTACAACTTGTATCGAGCAAATGATGAATGAGTTTGCAACTTTTATTGAAGATATTATCCGAGTCAAGAATATTTTTATGCCGTTCGCGGACGAGCTCTGTGACCACAACAGTTATCCGACAACTCAGAAAGTTATAGACACATTTCAGAAATATACTGGCGTTATTTCGAGCGGCAGTATGTGCATGGGACACACAGTCATCGACACGAAAAAAGGTCCCATACTCTGTGAGACCTACCGTTTCACATCGCTGGGAGCCTTTCTGTATTTTGAATTGTTCAAGTGTATCGAGGAAAAGTTCATGCCTGTGCGTTGCAAAAACTGCGGTCGCTGGTTCATTATGAAAAATACAACGTTCTCACACTTCTGCAAAAGACTTATCAGCAGCAATCCTCCGAAGACCTGCCGCGACCATGCAATGAGCCACAACTTCAAGGAGAAACTCAAGAGCGATCCTATCTGGGAGATATATAACCGTGGCTACAAACAGCACTACGCTCGCTTCATGAAAGGTAAAATGACAAAGGCTGAGTTTTCTGAGTGGGGCGACTACGCTATTGAGCTGCGAACTAAAGCTGCCGACGGCGAGCTGGAGATGGAAGAGTATCAGAAGTTGATCAGGGTATAATAATATATCCTATAATCTAGAATAATTAAACGACCCGACATGGTACGCATAGCTTAGAGGCGTGTCGGGTTCTGTTAAATGTATTATATCCTAATTTTGTATAAAAGTCAATATGAACATAGGGAATTTCCTTTAGGCACTTGACATTTTTGCGATTATGAGGTATAATGGCAAAAAACAATTTGCGATTTCGTGGAAAAACTGCTTGAAACAATTTGCGAAAAGGCTATCAATCAAATTGCGAGGTGCAATAATGTTTAAACGTAAAATATATGATAAATTGTTGGAATGGAAGCGTGAATCAAATGGACGAACTGCGCTTCTTATAGAGGGTGCAAGGCGAATAGGTAAGTCTACGGTTGCCGAAGAATTTGGCAGCAACGAATACGAAAGTTATATCATCATCGATTTTTCTATTGCTTCAAAGGCTACTATAGAGTTGTTTGAAGATGTTTCAGACCTTGATTATCTTTTTTTACAGTTGCAGTTACAGTACAAGGTCGACTTGATTGAAAGAAAATCCCTGATAATATTTGACGAAGTACAGCGTTGTCCGCTTGCGCGTCAGGCGATAAAGCATCTCGTTAAAGATCATAGATATGATTACATTGAAACAGGCTCTCTTATATCCATAAAAAAGAATGTCAGCAACATAGTTATCCCAAGTGAAGAACGCAGAATAAATATGTATCCTATGGATTACGAGGAGTTCCTGTGGGCTGTAGGCGATAATACAAGTTTTCAATTGATAAAAAAATTCTATGAATTAGGAAAGCCTCTTGGGCAGCAAATGAACCGACAGCTTTTACGCAGTTTCAGATTGTATATGCTTGTCGGAGGTATGCCGCAGGCAATAAATGAGTATATCACAACTAATAATTTTAAAATGGTGGATATGGTAAAACGGGATATCCTCAATCTTTACAAAGATGATTTTATGAAGATTGATCCAACAGGACGGGCTTCGCTGATGTTTGAGTCCATACCTGCACAGCTCAATAAAAATGCATCTCGGTATCAGGTCAGCAGTGTGTTAAGCGACAATACTCGTGCAGAAGACGTTCTTCAGCTCATTGCGGAAATGAAGGATTCACGAACAGTTCTCGTTTCATATCATGCGAATGATCCTAATGTTGGTATGTCCTCAAACAAAGATCTGACAAAATTCAAGATGTTTATATGTGATACAGGATTGTTTACGACATTGATGTTTAAAGACAGAGATTTTACTGAAAATGATATATACGAAAAACTGCTTAGTGATAAACTGTCTGCCAATCTTGGCTATTTATATGAAAATATCGTTGCACAGATACTGACGGCAAACGGCAATGAGCTGTTTTACCATACATTTATGAACGAAGAGTCACGTCATAATTATGAAATAGATTTTCTTCTTGCACGGAAGAATAAGATATGTCCAATAGAGGTGAAATCATCGGGATACAAATCTCATACTTCAATGGATAAATTTTCAGAGAAATATTCAAACAGGATACTATGGAAATATCTTGTATATACAAAGGATTATTGCAAGGACCATGATTTGTTCTGTCTGCCAATATATATGACTCCGTTTTTGTAATCAATAGAGATTTCCGAGATAAAACTCTTGATTAAACCGCTCTGTTGTGGTATAGTATCACCACTTTATCGCCAATTATCGTAATCTATCGCCAAGTTTTACCAAATCACCGTAAAATCAGCATTTTTGAGGGTAGAAACATGGAAAACTGCGTAACTGCGCTGTTTCTGAAAAATCATCAAAATGCAGATTTTTGGCAGAAAAACTGGTAGAATTCTACCGCCGTCAAGGTTGGTAGAAACCCTAAAACAAACGGTAGAAAGCCTGTTGACAAGCAAACTGAATAATGGACAAAAGCGGACGGTGTTTCATAACAGAAGCGCTGTCCGCTATTTTTATGCCTAAAAATTGAATATTGCACATCGCTTCTCACTGAGCCTGTATAAAAACAGGTCGCTGAGGAGCTTTTTTTATTTCAGATGAACTATGTCAAGGAGGTCTTTCTAAAATCAATCACTTCACGGTCTTTTCTTCTCATAAGCCGAATATCCTCATATCATCGTCAACATTCGTAATACCCGCAATGCCGAAACTGTCCACAAGAACCTTTGCCACATTCGGAGACAGGAACGCAGGCAGAGTTGGCCCGAGGTGGATATTCTTAACACCGAGATACAGCAGAGCCAGCAGTACGATAACGGCTTTCTGCTCATACCACGCAATATTATAGACAATAGGCAGTTCGTTCACATCGTCAAGTCCGAACACCTCTTTCAGCTTCAGGGCGATAAGAGCAAGTGAATAAGAATCGTTGCACTGTCCTGCATCAAGCACTCTGGGAATACCGCCGATGTCGCCTAAGTCGAGCTTGTTATACTTGTACTTCGCACAGCCTGCGGTGAGAATAACTGTATCTTTTGGCAGCTTCTCAGCAAATTCCTGATAGTAGCTTCTGGACTTCGCCCTGCCGTCACAGCCTGCCATGACTACGAATTTGCGGATAGCCCCCGATTTTACAGCTTCTACAACTGTATCGGCAAGTGCAAATACCTGTTCATGGGCAAAGCCGCCGATAATAGAGCCGGTTTCGAGTTCAGTCGGCGGAGGACATTTTTTAGCCTGTTCGATAATCGGTGAAAAGTCCTTGACTTCGCCGTAAGGTGCGTCAATATGCTTACAGCCCGGATAGCCTGCGGCACCTGTTGTCCAAAGCCTGTCCTTGTAGCTGTCCTTCGGCGGAACGATGCAGTTTGTGGTCATCAGCACCGGACCGTT
>LVAK01000189.1 GCA_001604035.1 Clostridiales bacterium Firm_05 | reverse complement strand
TGCCAAGAACGAACTGCTGGATGAGTACAACATCATTGAGCTCGAATTTGCCGCTCTTGTCAACATCTGCTGCGAGAGCTGCCATATCAGAAGCAAAACCGTCTACGATACCCATTCTTGCAAGAGCTATATCAAATGCGTTTATCCTTCCGTCGGCATCGATATCACCGAGGGCGAATGTTCCGCCTTCTGCGCCGTCTATAGCAGTGCCTTTCTCGGCAACGACGAAGTCATCGATATAGAAATTGTCCTTACCCTCGCCTGTCTCAACAAAGACGATCATGTCTGTAGCTCCGGCGGGAAGAGTATAATTCTGATTTGCAAGCTGTACCCACTGTCCCTTAACGGCAGTTACAGAATCCAGCTTTTCATAGTATATCTCATCATCAGTACCTGTGTACTGCAATGTGAAGTGGAAAACGTTTGTCGGATCACCGTCGTCATACTTTGCATTTACGCTGAAGCTGTAAGTGCTGCCGGCTTTAAGAGTGGAACCAAGCTTCTTTTCAACGCCGTTCCATGCGGCATTTCTGTCAGTTACCTTCACACACTTCTTGCCCTGATATGCGCCGGAAGATGTGGCAACGCTTGAACCGCCGTGACCTGTCCAGCTCTCAACACCCTTTTCAAAGGTGTTGTGGATGATATAGCTGTCCGGATCAGGATCAACGGGATCAGGCTCAGTATTTGAACTGCCTGCTCCGCTGAATTTCCACCAGTCAACGTTAAGGAGATATCCGTCTCCGCCCTTGAATACAAAATATAGATCGTGCTCGCCGTCAGCAATAACATCTGTGGTTACTTCTTCCCACTCCTGCCAGCCGCCGGTGCTTCCGACATCCATTTTTCCGATGACAGGACCGGTCTTGCTGTCGATATGGAGCTCAATGGTTCCTCCGTCAGTATTGGATGCAACGCTTGCTGTGAACTTATCAGCGCCGTCTCCGAAATCAACTCCGCTGACCTTTATGTAATCGCCGTTCTCGATATTGCCTATGTCCATACCGCCCTCGCTGCAGGTCTCTGTCTTGATACCCTCGCTGAAGCAGATAGTCTCAGCTTCGTTTCTGACGAATGGATTCAGGGATTCTATCTGCTGAGGGCCGGTCTTAGTTGGACTTATAGTCGGGATAGAGCCGTCAGCGCCGTATTCAAATTCATCAACGCATACGCTTCGGTCAAATGAACCGCCGCCCTTGAGGCTTGCATCGTGATAGAAGAAATAGGATTTGCCCTTGTAATCGATCACGCCTGGGTGATTGGTGAAGCAGTTATGTGTCTTCATCACCTGTCCGCCGTATGTCCAGGGACCTGTGGGAGAAGGTGCTGTGGAGTAGCCGATGCTCTCACCGCCGTCGCTGCCGTAGAATGCTGCAAATACAAGGTAATACAGGTCATTGCGCTTGTAGAACCACGGACCTTCGCCGTATGAACTTGAACGGCTGCTGTTAGGACCAAATGACTGAGCGTTCATATCAAACTTGCCAACGCTTCCGGAGTAGGATACCATATCCTCGTTGAGCTTGACATAGTAGCAGGTAGGATTTCCGAACATGAGCCATGCCTGACCGTCATCATCGATGAATACAGTCGGATCGATGTAATCCCAGTTGGGACCTAAGAGAGGCTTTCCGAGAGCGTCCTTGAAGGGACCTGTAGGGCTGTCTGCGACCGCAACGCCGATACCTCTTCCGCCGCCGTTCTTATTTTCGAGAGTAACGTAATAGTAGAACTTTCCGTTGCGCTCGATACACTGTGCAGCCCAGGCACTGTCCTCTTTGCCCCAGGTAAAGCTGTCCCAGGAAAGGATGCATCCATGGTCTGTCCAGTTCTGCATATCCGTAGTGGAATAGCAGTGCCAGTCCGGCATATAGTAGTTGTTGGAATTGTCCTTGTCTCTGCCGGTATAGACGTACAATGTGTCGTCATACACCATAGGAGCCGGATCCGTGGAATAAATGGTCTGGATACACGGATTATCCGCATGGACTTTTGGCTGCGGAACATATGCCGCAGTGATTCCCCCTGCCATGACTGCTGCCATGGCTACTGATAGAATTTTTTTCATCAGTGATCCTCCTTCATAAAAATGCGTACAATTATTTTTTCTCTTCAACGCTAAATTATGGCTATTTTAATTATAACAAATTTATTCACGATTTCTCAACACATATTTCACAGTTTCGGTGGATAAAATGCAGATTTTTCGCAAAAAACGCAGCACTTTCCAGTGCTGCATTTTTCTTTATTCTATTGGGAATGAAGTGATATTACCAAGTATGAAATCACTCAGGAGCTTCACATCTTCATTGTCCACCTCGCCGCTGCCGTCAACATCGGCTGCCCTTATATCATCCATATCGCCGTCAATAACAGACTCACGAAGCAAAGCAAGATCAAAGCTGTCGATACGGCCGTCATTGTCCACATCTCCGAGGATGAACGGTGTCTCGGCCACGTTCAGTCTCCACCAGTTCAGATTATAGAGGTAGCCTTCTCCGCCCTTGAATACGAAATAGAGATCGTGCTTTCCGTCTGTCGGGGATATGGTGCAGTTCTGTGTAGCCCATTTCTGCCAGCCGCCTGTGCCCTGGACATCCATTTTTCCTATAAGCTTTCCGTCGGGAGCGTCAAGGCGTACCTCCAGAGAGGCCTCTGCACCGTTTGAGCCGATACGGAAGTCGATGGACTCGCCGCCGGTCATATCAACATCCTTGAAGCCGATATAGTCTCCGTCCTCGATGTAAGCCACATCTGTTCCGCCCTCGCTGCAATCCTCATTCTGAACGCCGGACTTGTAATCAGCACTTTCTGCCTCTGTACCCGAGGAGGAACCGCTGATCCTGAGGAGATGAGAGGACTTGCTGAGTATCTTTCCTGAGCCGTCAACAACGTAGATCCTGTACTCGCCTTCATCAGCGGGAGTGCGTATCTTATCCGCTGTGCCGGCAGCCTTAGTCATGGAGCTTCCTGCCTTGAAGGAGGTGGTTCCGTCGGGAGCTATCCACACTGTATTTCCGCCCTTGCGGATAGGGAGCATACTTCCGCCTGTAGTCTGACAGCTTGCAGGGAACACCTGGTCTGCCGCAGATTTCAGCCAGAGCGGCACAAGACTGCTGTATTCGCCGGAAACTCCGGAATTGAGACATACCTTGTACTGTTCCAGCGGCCAGACATTATCTGATACTACGATAGGATCATCGATATCGCTGTCCGGAGGATTCTTGCCCATTTTCTTTACGGTAGCATAAGTGCGCTTGATGATGAGGTGGTGCTTGTCACCGTACTCCTCGCAGTTGATAGTGTACGTAACATCAGGACTTATCTCAAGCACATTGTCGTTCTCCTCGATATAAGCTGTTCCCTCGTCGTTATGGAGGCCGTAGGTAGGCTGATATGGAGCTGCCGCAGGGATACCCTGTATGTAGTTCTCATTTATCACCGTACCGGGCATCTGTCCGATAGTATAGATACCGCCGCTGTCATGTAGACGGTTAAGGCTGTTGATAACTCTGTTGTAGCATATCATATTGTCCCGGCAGGTAGTGCTGTCCTTGAAGTTGCACCAGCCCCAGCCCAGATGTATGCCGTTATAAGCTGTCTTTTCGATAGTGTTGCTGAGTATCTTCACAGAATCCGCATAGTAGGCGGTTATAGCTGCACATCCGCCGAAGCCGTGTACAACACTTATATCGTAGAGCATATTCTGAGTTATAGTATCGTTCTTGCAGATACCCTCAACGCCCTTCGGGAACTTCTCATGGTTGTCCCATGAAGCATCACCGATGTAGATGTGCTGTGGATGCCCTACTGTGATACCGCTGGAGGTGATATCCGTGATGTAGTTTCCTGTAACATCAGAATCTATAACATCGTTTGTCATGGATATGCCGTCAGCGCCGGTATGCTTTACCACATTTCCCTTAAGCTCAATGGAAGAGCTGTTGGTGATATGTACTGCGGCAGGAAGAGTATCCGCCATTTCGTACTTGTACTTATGCCAGTTTGAATCAGCAAAGGCAGTGTAAGTCTGTGCTGCCTGACAGGTAGTCTTTCCGTGGGAGCCTGCAACGTCAGTTAGCTGATAGTCGGTGTTGGCAAATGTTATCCCTTCAAAGCTGATATCCGATACACGCTTGCTTGTAGAATCGCCCTTCACAACTATGAGCTGATCTGCAACCGGAGCTTCTGCGTCCACAGAAGTCATATCCTCACCCTCACGGGGATAGTAGTAGACCTTCTTGTCTGTCTTATCAAAATAAAACTCGCCCGGCTCATCCACGAAGGAGAAGGCATTGTATATGGTATGCGTTCCGCCGGTTGAGAATCCTGCTCCCCAGCCGGGAGTCTGTGCGATAGCACCATAAGGCTGCTGCAGGAGCAGTATCAGCGAACCGTTCTCATACTTCACATCACGGGTGCAGACGATATTCTCGTTCCATGTAGTTCCGTTTATTATTTCAAGGTCGTCAAAGTTTGAGGTTATCCTCGGCAGGTCAGAGGCGTTATACGAGATACCGTCGCTTTTCTTTCCGGAATCCCATGCCCAGTCAGCCTGTCCGGCAGTTACCGTGTAGTCTCCGTAGCCTCCCTTTGCATTGACACTGACACTGCCCATATTGGCACGCCTGTCGTTGACATAGAAATTACGGAGCTTTATGTCACGATCCAGCGGAGCAGACCAGAGTTTGTCATTGTATTTCGTCCAGTTTTCCACCTTCTGAGCACCGTTGATGACCGGAACTTCATTCTCATAGGCAGAGTAAATTATCCTGTGGCCGTTTGAGCCTGAGTCACGGGTGTCGAACACGACCGGCTCTGTTATGCGGTAGTCGCCTCCACGGAGGTATACTATAATATCTCCCGACATATCTCCGTTTATCTCCCGCACCGCATCTCTTGCGGCACTGAGCGTCCTGAAAGGCGAGGTGAATGAACCGTCACCACTGTCGCTTCCGTCAGGAGATACGAAGAATATACGCTGAGCTCCGGTAGGTGCAGCAGACCGCACTGAGCCTATGGCAGCCGGCTGTGCAGCAAGCAGGACACTGATCATCATCGCCGTCGCTGACTTTACGAATGTTAACATTGGATATCCCCCTTTTATATAATATATATCTTAAATTTTAGCATTTTTTGTGCAAAAATATCAACCTATATTTCGCAGAATGGGTGGATTATTTACAGTACAACGCTGTATTCCTGGAATTTCCATAGAGCAAAAAAATATCGCCTTACGGCGATATCAGAAAAAGTCGAAAAACGTTCCGGGACGCCGAGGGCGGCGTCCCCTACTTTAAGCTTGCTTTTTCCTTTTTCAGCATTATCATCAGCACTATAAAGCAAAGTGTTATCTGCACTGCCGTGGAGCATGGCGACGCAAGTCCGATGCGGAACATAGATACAGGCTTGATCCGGCTCATTATCCATGAGACAGGTATCCTTATCCCGAATGCACCTATAAGTCCCTGCACCATAACGAATCTTGTTTTGCCGCAGCCGTTATAGTATCCGCAGAAACAGAACAGGAAAGAGACAAGCAGTGTATCTATGGCATACGCCTTGAGGTAGTCTGCTGCATTAACGATAGTCTCCCTGTCATTGGCAAATATATGTGCAAGCTCCTCGCCGAAGAGAAATACCGACACCGCCATTGCAATACTGAACAGCAAAGATACTCCCATGCCGCAGTACATAGCTTTAAGGGAGCGGCTGTGCTGACCGGCTCCCTCGTTCTGTCCGACGAATGAGGAGAGAGACTGCATAAAGGCTATAGGCACAAGCATTATGAACATACATATCTTCTCCGCAACGCCTATGCTTGCGGAATAAACCAGTCCAAGGCCGTTCACTATGGCAAGTATAACAAGGAAAGAAACACTGACAAGGAAATCCTGAAGGGCTATAGGGATACCAAGTCCCAGCATCCTGCGGATAAAGCCTCTGCTCTGCGGACCGCCTGAAAAGAGATCCTCCTTCTTAACCTCGAACGGAAGCTTCTGACGGCGTATCAGTGCCATACTCACCACAACACTGAGAGCCTGAGCAAGAACAGTTGCAAGTGCTGCTCCGGAAGCGCCAAGCTTGAGAACAGCAACAAATATAAGATCTCCGATTATATTTGCAGCACAGGCTATTGCCACAGTTATGAGCGGTGTTTTTGAATCTCCTATGCCACGGAATATGCTTCCTATTACGTTATAAGCCACTATGAACACAAGTCCCGCTGAACAGATCGTAAGGTAGCTGACTGTACTGCCGAACGCCTCTGACGGCGCATTCATAAGCCGGCAGAGCGGGCGGGCAAATATTACAAAAAGTGCTGTCAGAAGAAGTGATACCACCGCAAAGAGCTTTACCGCCGCAGCTATTATCTCTCCTGCCTCCCGGCGTTTTCCGCTGCCTATCTTCTGTGCGAGCAGGACTGTCGTACCCATTGACAGACCGGTTATAACTGTTGTAAGGCTCTGCATTATCTGGCTTCCGGTGGATACAGCCGAAACGCTGCTGTTATCACTGAATCTGCCTACCACCAGCAGGTCAACTCCTCCGTACATTGCCTGTAGGAACAGCGCAAGCAGCACCGGCAGGGCAAATTTCACCAGTGTGGAAAGTATCTTTCCGCTGACAAAATCATTATTCATTATATCACTCCATAAAATAACAGGCGTATAAGCCTGTAGAAATAATCGTATTTAAAATGTAATTAACTTGCCGACGAGGAGGTATGCCATTGTTTTTGCAGGCGAATCCGTCCCCGGTGTCCTGAAACTATCGTTTTACAAGCTTATGGCAGCAATAACAAATTGCTGCCATTATTTTTATATTTCCTTAAGATATCTCGCAAGTGCATCCTGCCATGCAGGAAGCGGCTTGAAGCCATTCTCCACAAGTTTTGACTTGTCAAGTCTGCTATTGAACGGACGCTTTGCCTTGGAAAGTCCGTACTCTGCTGTAGTAATTGGCACTACCTTTGTTGACATTCCTGCCTGCTTATATATCTCAACTGTAAAATCATACCACGAGATATATCCGCCCTCGTTGGTTGCGTGATAATAGCCGTACTTCTCAGTTTCTGCCATATCTACAAGCAGTCTCGCAAGGTCGAACGTATAGGTCGGAGTACCTATCTGGTCGCACACAACACGGACTTCATCGTGTGTCTTGCCCACATTTATCATAGTCTTAATGAAGTTCTTTCCGTTTACTCCAAATACCCATGCGATACGCACGATGAAGTACTTAACCAGAGTATTGGCAACTGTCAACTCACCGTCCAGCTTTGACTGTCCGTATACATTCTGGGGAGCGTAGTCCTTGCAGTCAGGCTGCCAGGGCTCTGTGCCCTGACCGTCAAAAACATAGTCAGTGGAAATATATATCATCTTGCAGTCAAGCTTTTTGCAGACATTGGCGATATTCTGTGTACCGTCAACGTTTATAGCCTTGACCTTCGGCTTGTTCTCTTCATCTTCGGCAGCATCAACTGCTGTCCATGCCGCACAGTGGATAACAATATCTGGTTTCACCTCAGTTATTACCTTATCAACTGCTGCCGAATCTGTTATATCGAGCTGTAAGTATGGATATCCGTTATCGGCTGAGGAAAGAATATCACTGCCAACAGCCTCATAGCCACGACTTGCCAGCTCGTCCATTACATCATGTCCCAGCTGTCCGCACACTCCTGTTACAAATGCCTTCATTGGTTAAACCTCCGCACGGTTGCCGTACATCTTCTCGTAGTAGTTCTGATACTCGCCTGAAATGATAGTCTCCCACCACTCACGGTTCTCCAGATACCACTTTATCGTCTTCTTGATGCCGTCCTGGAACTTTGTCTCCGGCAGCCAGCCCAGCTCGTTGTGGATCTTTGTAGGATCGATAGCGTAACGCATATCGTGTCCCTTTCTGTCCTCAACATGGGTGATAAGGCTCTCAGGCTTGCCCAGTTCCTTACAGATAAGCTTAACAATGTCGATATTCTTCATCTCGTTGTGTCCGCCTACATTGTATACTTCTCCAACTCTGCCCTTGTGGATGATAAGATCAATGGCACGGCAGTGATCCTCAACATAGAGCCAGTCACGTACATTCAGTCCCTCACCGTATACCGGGAGAGGCTTGTCTGCCAGTGCATTTGCGATCATCAGCGGGATAAGCTTCTCAGGGAAGTGATAAGGGCCGTAATTGTTTGAACATCTTGATATTGTCACAGGCAGGCCGTATGTCCTGTGATAAGCCATAACAAGCAGATCTGCACTTGCCTTTGAAGAACTGTAGGGACTGCTTGTGTGGATCGGTGTTTCCTCTGTGAAGAACAGGTCAGGTCTGTCCAGGGGAAGATCACCATAAACTTCATCTGTGGATACCTGATGATAGCGCTGTATGCCGTACTTTCTGCAAGCGTCCATAAGTACCTGTGTACCGAGGATATTTGTGCGGAGGAATATCTCCGGATCCTCAATGCTGCGGTCAACGTGAGATTCAGCTGCGAAATTTACAACGATATCCGGCTTCTCCTCCTCAAAAAGCTTGTAGATAGCCTCTCTGTCGCATATATCTATCTTCACAAAACGGAAGTTAGAATTATCCATAACAGGCTCAAGTGTTGACAGATTGCCTGCATAGGTCAGCTTGTCAAGGCACACTATCCTGTAGTCAGGATATGTATTGAGCATATGAAAAACGAAATTAGAACCGATAAATCCGGCACCGCCGGTAACAAAAATATTCATTGTGTTCCTCCTCAGAACTCTACTTTAGAATCTGCAAGCGACGGGTGGAGCTTGTCCTTTTCGCTGAGGATGACCTCTCCCACCTCAGGCCATTCAATACCGATTGCAGGATCGTTCCACATGATACCGCCCTCATCCTCTGGATGATAAAGATCATCGCACTTGTATGCGAACTCCGCATAATCACTCATTACTACAAAGCCGTGAGCGAATCCACGGGGGATCATGAACTG
>LVAK01000188.1 GCA_001604035.1 Clostridiales bacterium Firm_05 | reverse complement strand
GGTCCGGACTGCACCTGCGGCTGTCACGATCACGACCATCATCACCACCACCATGCCGATGAAGTGTTCACAAGCTGGGGCGTTGAAACTCCGGAAGCATATACCGCCGAGGAGATCAACTCTGCTCTTGAAGCACTCGGAAACGAAGAGAAATTCGGCATGATACTCCGTGCAAAGGGCATTGTTGCCGGCAAGGACGGCCAGTGGATACACTTTGACTACGTTCCCGGAGTACCGGATGTCCGTACAGGCAGCGCCGGCACTATCGGAAGACTCTGTGTTATCGGCTCAAAGATCAACGAAGCCGCTATCTCCCAGCTTTTCCACGCCTCAAAGTAATGAAGGGAGTGTCCTGAATGCCTGATATGCAGAATGAAGTCCCGATATACCTGTTTCTCGGCTTCTTAGAAGCCGGAAAGACAAAATTCATCCAGGAAACTATGGAGGACAAACGCTTCAACAACGGTGAGCGTACTCTTCTCCTCACCTGCGAAGAGGGTATAGAGGAATTTGATATATCAAAATACCCATGCAAGGCTGTTGAGATACGCTCTATCGAATCCAAGGAGGATCTCAACGAAGCCAATCTTGCAAGGCTTGTCAGTGAAACAAGGGCTGACAGAGTTGTTCTTGAATATAACGGTATGTGGCTGCTCAACGACCTGTTTGAGGCTATGCCGGAAGGCTGGGTGATCGCACAGGTAATGTTCTTTGCCGATGCCTCCACTTTCAAAAACTACAACAGCAATATGCGAAGCCTTGTGGTAGACAAGCTGAATATGTGCGAGCTGGTGGTATTCAACCGTATGGAGCGCACTTACGATCCCCAGGAATTCCACAAGATCGTCCGTGGAGTAAGCCGCCGTGCAGATATCGCATACGAGTATACTGACGGCGCAGTGGCATATGACGATATAGAAGATCCCCTGCCCTTCGATGTGGAGGCAGACAATATCGTTATCGAGGACGGCGATTATGCCCTGTTTTACCGTGACATAATGGAAGAGCCGAAAAAATATGACGGCAAGACCGTCACATTCAAGGGAATGGCTGCAAAGAGCCCCAAATTCCCGAAGAACGTCTTTGCAATGGGCAGAAAGGTCATGACCTGCTGTGTTGAGGATATACAATACTGCTGGTTCGTAACAGAAACAGAGGACGAAGCCGACGCCAAGGAAAACGGCTGGTATATCATCAAGGCAAAAATAAGAGTTCAGAAGCATAAATTCTATAAGGGAAAAGGCCCTGTGCTCCTGCCGGTTGAGATAACCAAATCAGCTCCGCCGGAAAAAGAGGTCGCAACCTTCTATTAATGAAAATACACCGAAAACGGCAAAAAGGAACAGGCACATTTAAATGTGCCTGTTCCTTTATATATAATCTTTCTTTTGTATTTATTTCAAGGCAGGATCTTTCTTTTTTATTCCCAACCTTTTTTATTTACTTTACTATAGCGAAGGTTTCAGGATCCAGCTCATTTACTGCTGAATATGAAGCGCCTGTATCCTTATCTGTAATTGTGAAGCTGAAGCTGTAGCCTGCATTATACTCGGCGCTGAAATCATAATTTCCGTCGCTTTTGAGAGAGCTGCCGTCATCAAGCTTTATATCTGCAAAAATATCCTGGCAATCAGTACGGACAAGCTTATCACCGTTAAGCTCATAAACGAATACCGCTGGATAAGCCTCACAATAAGCTGTATGATATGAGAATACGAGTATTCTTCCATCTTCAAGGCTAAAACGGAATTTTTCTCCTGAAGCCTCGTCGTACACTCCACAGTCACTCCATGTCTCCCCGTCATCGCTTCTCACGTAGAGCTCATAATAGCTATGACCTGCCGCTCCGTCCTTTTGGATAAGGCAATAGGCCTTATCCTCCGGAGTTATGTTAGCGAGGCCATGGTAGAATAATTCAGGGAAGGAAAAACTACCTTCTGGCAGTATTAATTTGTAACCGTAAGTATCATCATAAGCAGGCTCAACTGTATCATTTTCAACAGGAGCTGCCTGATCCTCTGTATTGCTCACCACGGCTTCAGATGTTGTCGGCTCAGCAGTTGTCTCAGCAGCAGCTGTTGTCTCTTCCTCTAAAGCTGTAGTGGTCTCAATTGTTTTCTCGGCAACAGATGCTTTCTCAGTCTTTGATGATGAACTTTCTACTGTACCGCATCCTACAGACAGAATTGAAAGCCCAGCAATGATCGAAATAATAAATGTCTTTTTCATATTTAATTCCTCCTGATGCCTGTTCACAGGCACACATTCAAGCTGATCACATATGATCGCAGCTTCAATTTCTGCGGTCATCACCGGTGCTGTTGTGTGATTCTATAATACATACTCGCAGCCATTAACTATAATCGGACAAGGAAAATAGAAAATTTATTCCGGCATTCCTGAAAAATGGCTGTATTTCACCTGATACAGCCATTTTACCGCTGCAAAAAAATTTCAGATTTCCCTTGACAAAATCCCGGTCTTATGGTATAATATTCAGAGAGCAAAAGACTGCTCGACCGGACTTACCAGAAGGAAATTCCGAAATATAGATGTGTGGGCCCTGTGCAACAAGACCCCGTGAACCATGTCAGGCGGGAGACCGAGCAGCATTAAGCGGTGCGTGTTGTGTGCCGCAGCAAGCCTGCACATCTATGTTCCGGAATTTTTTATTTAAGGGAGGCGATCTCGTTGACGTTCCTTACTATGCTGGGCATGAGGGCTAAGAGAGTCCTTATCTGCCTGATACGTTCACTGCCTAAAGCCCTTTGTGTCATGTCATTCTTTATAATGAGCATGGTGGTGTACCACGCTGTCATTATAAAAGAAGAGAGTATACCTCTTGCCGAGGTCTCCGCAGTAATGACAGCCGTTTTCCTCATAGCTCTGATGGTTTTCCTCGGAGCGGAGCTTATGAAGTACTCCTCATCCAACGCATTTCACCGCTATGACGAAGATCTTATAGGAAAAGCATTTACAGGTCTCAACAAGAAATCACTCCTCTTTGAAAACGGTCTTGACCTCTTCCATAAGGGGCATTTCCGCACTGCTCTGGAATTTTTCACAGACGCAGGCGATGACAAATTCACTCTTTCCCAGGAAGAAAAAGGCGTTCTTGAATTCTACCGGGGACGCTGCTACAACATCCTTGGAACATACCCCAATGCGGTCATATGCTACGATAAAGCTGCCGATGCCGGATTCAGCACTCCGGTGCTGCCGCTCTTCACAGCAAGATGCTGTGTCGGCAACGGCGATATCGAAAGAGCTAAGCAGATATACAACGGCCTGCTTGACACCGATTATGAGCACGCTGATATGATCCGCACAGAATTCGGAAAGCT
>LVAK01000187.1:8637-15693 GCA_001604035.1 Clostridiales bacterium Firm_05 | reverse complement strand
GTATCCTTGATCGCAGTTCCTGCAAGGCTTATACCGTAATTTCTGTCAACGCTTGCTGTCCAGTAGATATAATCCTTGTCCGGATCCTCACCTGTACGGTCTCCGTTGTATTTATAATCCGGTGTGCCTGTCTTTCCGACATGGGGAGTAGAATCAGGAGTGATCGTTACGGTCGCACTGTCCTTTACAACATCATTCAGCTTGACACTGTTTGTAATGTCGAATGGAGAAGTATTTGCTTTAAGCTGTTCAGGAGTTACCTTTGTCTTATAGGTTATGGTAAAATTCCTGTATGTATTTATGCTCTGGTTGAACTCTATCTCACCGTTCTGGAGGAAGCATATACCATCGGGATTACAGCTGAAGCTTCCGTCGATGATCTCTCCCAGCATATCATCGGTGATATGATAGTTATTTGTCTCATACAGGTCGCTGACATTGATCGTCCAGGTTATCTCAGGGCATCCGGCATTGTCGTAGCCGGATATATTTCCTGATTTTGAAGCATCTGGTGTTCTGTCGTCAAAATCAACGTTTATGCCTGCATTTCCGAGATTGACTGTTTTATCTCCGTTCTGAAGATTCTCTCTTGTTACCTGACCATTGAATGCCAGCGTTCCAATGATAATACCGTTACTGCTCTTCAGATAATTGATGTAATCATTATTGAATTCAAGAACAACATATCCGTAATCATCTTCGCCGGTATCATATATTGTAAACTGACCGCTGGCATCTGATGAAAGGTTATGATCTCTTACATAATTCTGCCAGCCGTGGGATAAGTCCGATGAAAGACCTGCGCCCGAATCGTTCATTGCAAAGATGTTCAGCTGACTTCTCGGTACTTTCAGATGTATGTATGGCTTATTTGTATCAACTCTGTCATGATCATAATCGGGGATAGTAAAATTAACGCTCATATTGAATTCGACCTGATCAAGACCGCTGTCTACAGTGATCGTATTGGTAGCGCTGTCATATGTACCGCCGCTAATGGAGTCTACAGTGATATTGGTAATATCACTATTGATCTCATAAGAGCCGCTTGGAACAACACTTTCATTTGCGGCATATGCCTTCTTTACAGCCGAAAGCGGTATGCCATAGCTTACGAAGATACTGAGACATAAGAACAGTGCCAGACATCTGTGAAGCATTGTCTTACTGCTCAGCAGCCTATTCACTTTCCTTTTCACATCCATTCCGACACTCTCCTTCCTTGATTATTTATCAGACTTGCGTCAGACCTTTCCGAAATCCTTTATCGGAAGCACTCTCAGCAGGACTTTTCCGAGAACATTCTCGTATGCCACACAGCCAACTGCCGTTGAGCGGCTGTCTATTGACACTGCCCTGTGGTCACCCATTACGAACAATCTGTTCTCCGGAACCTTATACGGCATTACTATGTCACATTCTCCAAGGGCTTTTCCAGTGATATAGTCCTCATCCTGTTCCTCACCGTTTACAGTGACTGTTCCATCATCTGATATTTCTATGATATCGCCCGGAAGTCCTATAACACGTTTGAGGAGCACCTTGTTGTTGTAGTGGAATGCGACTATATCTCCTCTTTTGTAGTGAGAAGTCCTTATGCACAGCACTACATCATCATTTGCCAGTGTAGGCGACATACTTGAGCCTGTCACCCTGAATACCGGCAGAAAAGCCGATGAAATGATAACAGCCAGAGCTGCTAATACTATAATTGCTCCGACTGTGTTCCTGAAATTCTTTGAAAATGCCTGCTTATGTCTGAGCCTTTTAAGTTCTTTTGCGAACTGTTCGGATGAAGGAATATCGATGATCTTTTCATTATCAGTCATTTTCCTTCGCCCCCGGGATGTCTGATGTATCTGATACACTGACCGGCTCTGCTCCCTCGCCTGCATTGTCCTGCCCTTGAAGTTTTAACGCTTTGCCGGCCAGTGTATATAGTCTTTCCATAAGCCTGCTGTTTTCCTCAGCAAGCTCCTCATTTTCTTTTTTAAGGTAATAAAGTATTTCGATCAGTTCTGCTCTTTTTAACTTTCTGAGTTCCTTATCAGTCATATATCCTCCGATTGATATTATATATTCATATCTCTGTCATATATAAATTATATCAGCAAATTATAGATTATTCAATATTAAATAACGATTATTCATAATTTATCCTTAATTTTTGTAAACTCATCCAACATAATTTTATTCTCTTTGTATAATTTTACTTTGCCTGGTTATAGCATTAGTAATATTGATAACTAAAATACTGATTGTTATATTTTACGGAAACACAGCCTTTTGTCACTTCACAGACTTTGAGTATTTTTTTATAACAATATTACTTTTTGTATAGCTAAGTTGTTTGCTTTCCATTTCCTTTAAAAAAAAATTGCCCTGTATGATATACAGGACAATCTTAGCAATATATGGGCAAAATCAAAAACCTCTGCGGTGCCTTGAATTTCAATAAACGGCAAAACAGGTGGCAGTACGCCGCTCCTGCTGTTTTCTCCCCACTGATAACCGAAAAAATAAAAACCCCTGCGAGACCGTGAGTTGTCCGCAGGGGATATTTGCTGTATTTGAATCAAGACAAATTATTCAGCAGAATTGAGCTTCTTAGCGAGCTGAGACTTCTTTCTTGCAGCCTTGTTCTTGTGCATAAGACCCTTAGCGCAAGCCTGGTCAACTCTCTTGATAGCTACCTTGATAGCCTCTGCCTTATCAGCAGCGCCTGTAGCTACAGCAGCATCAGCCTTCTTGAGAACAGTCTTGAGATTGGACTTTCTTGCCTTATTAGCAGCAGCCTTTGTTTCGTTAACCTTAACTCTCTTCTTTGCAGATTTGATGTTTGGCATTTTGTTACACCTCCTTGAGATCCGGCGGAATGTATATTTCTCCGCTTTTTACAAATAAATAATAGAGCACACACGGGTCCGTGTACTCCGGATAAGTGCAACGCACACTTATCCTACTGAGACAAATATAATTATAACATTTTCACCAATAAAATGCAATAGGCAAATGTGATATTCTGATAAAAAATTTTTTTGACATTTAAAGCATAATGCACAAGGAGGCGAAGTTTTGAACATCCGAACAGACCTTGCTGTTGAAAGTTTCTCTGAAAGTGGGCTCCCGGAGGGAGTTCACAGGAATATCCGTGGAAAAGCCTTCAACATAACCGAGATCATCATAGACGATGACAGCTGTCTTGAGGCCATAGGAAAGGGCAGGGGGACTTACATCACTCTCGAAAGCGGAAGCCTGAACTGTTTCTCCGAAAGCTATGAGGATATGATCTCTGAGCTTGCAGGGGAGCTCCGCAGGCTTGTCCCGGAAGGAGGAGTGCTCGTTGCCGGGATAGGCAATAATGACATCACTCCCGACGCTCTCGGGCCTCAGGTCGTTTCTAAGGTGCTTGCAACACGTCACCTCAGGACAGAGCTTGAAGCTGACAGTGAAGCATTCCTGACGTCTCTGAGGCCTGTCAGTGCTGTTGCAGGAGGCGTTCTCGGTCAGACAGGCATTGAGACTGCGGAGCTCATATCAGCAATTGCAGGGCAGACAAAGCCTTCCTGCATAATTGCTGTAGATGCACTTGCCTGTTCTGACATAAGCCGTCTTGGTACGACTATACAGATAACTGATACAGGAATATCTCCCGGAAGCGGTGTCTCCAACGCAAGGAAGGAGCTTTCTGAAAGAGTATTCGGCGTTCCTGTCATTGCCATAGGAGTACCCACTGTAGTTGATATACGCACTATCGTATGCAGTCTCACAGGCATGGAGCTTGATGATGATCTTCCGGGAATGATGGTGACGCCCAGGGATATCGACCGCCTTACAGAGCGTGCCTCACAGCTCATAGCCTACGGGATAGATCTTGCACTGCATCCCAGTCTTACACTTGATGATGTAAAGGGGCTGTTCTGATATACGCAAAAAAAGAAGGATCCGACTTGTCCGTTGGATCCCTGTTTTTTTCTGTTAAATTAAGACCACTTTTTCACTTAGATCAGCTGAAATGATTTCTGGTTCCGTCTCCCCAGAAACTCAGGTAACCCTGTGAAAACTGTGAAGGATCGTTAAAGTAAAGTTTAACCGCATTCTTTACACTTTCTGTAACGTATCCTGAATATGTTCCAAGATTTACGTATGATCCGCATCCTGAGAACTGATTGCGCTGTGTAAGCACTCCGTATATAGTGTTAGGAAAACGTGAGCTGTTCACTCTGTTCATAACGACCTCTACAACACAAGCCTTATCGTATTCGCTGATCCAGTACGAACCAGCCTCGTGTCCGACTACATTGCAAAGGAGAATAAAGTCTGATTCTGAAATCGGAAGCTCGTTTGCAGTTGTGTCTGCGTTTGCTTCCTGAACAGCTTCTGTAGGAGCTGCTGTTGCAGGTGCCTCTGTCTCGGCCTCTGTAACAGTCTCTTCGGGAGCTGCTGTCTCTTCCTCTGAAGGAGCTTCTGTTTCAGCTTCTGTCTGAGGTTCTTCGAGATATGTGGGTTCTTCGTAGTAATAATATTCTGTCTCGGCTTCTGTAGGAGCCTCTGTAACTGTCTCTGCCTCTGTAGGAGGCTCTGTAGTTGTCATCACTTCAATAGCGGCTGCAGCAGCTGTTGTAGTGACTGTGTATACTGTCTTTGAAACGTTGTCTACTGAACTATAGCTCAGTGACCTATTAGTTATGCTTGAATTAGATTTTTTGCTTTTTACTGAAGCGGTTGTGGTCTTAGCAGAAGTTTCAGCAGCAGCTGCCAGTTCTTCGTTTGCGGGTTCTACAATTACGAAATCATCTCTTGTACTAACCTGAGGTGCTGCATTGTATGCAACAGCTCCCCCGCCAATCAAACAAGCAGTAATAAGCCCGAAGACGCCAGCTGCAAATTTGGCTTCTTTCATCAACTCATCCTTTCAATTATTAGCGTTTGATTTTTGCTCCTTTTTCGGGAACGTGTAAATGATACCACATTTAACGGAAAATAGCAATACTTTTCAGATTTTTTCCATTTTGCACCCAAAAATAACTACCCATTTAACCGCACTTAGTGGTAAACAGCACAAATAATATTAAATAAATCTTAAACCTTTATGACATGAATATTAACAATTCAAAAAGATTGACTTTAAAAAGTTACAATCAGGTTACAAAAAGTGCTGTTCCGGCAACAACTTTTAGTATATATTTGCCCTCGTTGTTCCCCATGTAATAGCTGTCAGGCCTGTCGAAATCAGCCTCCGGATGGCTTCAACGGGCGGTTTTTATATTAGTTTCCGCCCTGTAAAATAGTATTCAGAATCCTCAAAAAAAATGACAATACGGTAATATTTTTTCTGGACAGGCATACTCTCTGCGTTTTGAATATTTATGCATTTTTATGTGAATATTACTAATTTTGAATATTTCTCCTCATTTTATGAATTTTTTCGATGTCACATTTTTGCCTTTTAATACGAGTGTATATATAATAAGACATTGAAGGCTGTAACAGATCTGAAGCATTGCTATTATATATTATAATAGTATAATAAGAAAAAGTCGGCTCACTGAATGCTACAAGATCATCAAAAACCTATTCGGGACGCCGGGGACGGCGTCCCCTACAAAGGCTAATAAACAGAGGACGGTCACTGACCGTCCTCTGTTTCATTTTTCTCCTCATCTGGAAGAACTTCTATTATAACCTTTTCAACGTTCTGCTCGTTCACCTCTGCGGCTGTAAGGCGGAATATTCCGCTTTCCGCAGTCTCCCCGGCTTCCGGGATATGCTCCATAACGTCTGTTACCCAGCCTCCAACAGTTGTATAATCTGTCTTTATCAGATCATCGTTCAGGTCAAGCTGTTCAAGCAGATCATCTATACTCATATCGCCTGCCACTTCGTACTTATCCGGAGCAAGCATCAATATATTATTGACTATCTCATCGTCCTCGTCGTATATCTCGCCAACGAGCTCCTCAATAATGTCTTCAAGAGTGACAATGCCCTTTGTACCGCCGTACTGATCGGTAACTACAGCAAAATGCACCTTCGAGCGCTGCATCTCCTTCATAGCTTCGCTGATGAGCTTACTGTCAGCGATATGGGGAACTTCCTGTATTATATCCCTGATATCACTGCCGCCCTCGGTTATCATTTTGAAGAAGGCCTTGTTGGTTATAAGTCCCACAATATCATCAAGGCTCTTTTCGTACACAGGAAGCCTTGAATACATCTCGGTGCTGAATATCTCCTTTATCTCGTCGATAGTGGAGCCCAGCTCAACTCCTACGACCTTTACACGGGGCACAAGTATCTCGTTTACGGTTATCTCATCAAATTCAAGAGCACTCTTTACAAGCTCACTCTCCTGTTCTTCGATGACGCCCTGCTCTTCGATCTCATCTATCATGTATTTAAGCTCAGCCTCAGTTACGCTGGGAGCTTCATCTCCGCCTCGTGACACAAGGGATGAGAGCTTGTTCAGCAGGAATACGAACGGCTTGAATACTACAACAAGCACTGAAAGCGGTCCTGCAAAGGACAGCGCCAGCTTTTCAGCATTCTTCTTCGCATAGGACTTTGGTATAACCTCGCAGAAAACAAGCACCAGCACTGTTATAACAACTGTTGAAATAGCTGCACCATTGCTTCCGAAAAATTTAATGAATACCAGTGTGCTAACAGATGAGGTGGCGATATTAACTATGTTATTTCCAATAAGAACGGCTGTCAGCACCTCGTCGAAGCGATTTGCCAGCTTAAGCGCCTTTGCAGCCTTTTTATCTCCCTGAGCCTCGTAATTTTTCAGCCTGAGCTTGTTCACACTTGAAAAAGCGGTCTCCGTACTGGAGAAAAGCGCAGAGAATACCATCATACAAATTACGAGGATAATTTTCCATACATCCGAATTATCCATAAAATTCTTTGTTTCCATCTCCCTTATATATTATAATAGTATAATGATAATATTCTAACACAAATTTCTGAATAATGCAATACCTTGGGGAAAAGTTGTAAATTATCAGATTATAGAAAGTAGATGCGAAGCGCTGCCTCATACACATTACAAAT
>LVAK01000187.1:0-8628 GCA_001604035.1 Clostridiales bacterium Firm_05 | reverse complement strand
AATATAAAAAGTCCGTACCAAAAGGTACGGACTTTGTATTCTTGATAAGAATTGCAGGACGCCTTGATGCGCCGCTGAAATTACTTGATCTCGATTGTAGCGCCAGCCTCTTCGAACTTAGCCTTGAGCTCGTTAGCCTCTGCCTCTGAAACGCCTTCCTTGATAGCCTTAGGAGCAGCCTCAACTACTTCCTTAGCTTCCTTAAGGCCGAGACCGAGAACTTCCTTAGCAACCTTGATAACTGCCATCTTAGCATCACCGAAGGAAGCAAGGATTACGTCGAACTCTGTCTTAGCAGCTTCGCCGCCAGCAGCGCCGCCTGCAGCAGGAGCAGCAGCAACCATTGCTGTTACGCCGAATTCCTCCTGGATAGCGTCTACGAGCTCAGAAAGCTCGAGAACTGAAAGAGTCTTGATATCTTCAACAAATTTTGTGATCTTCTCTGAAGCCATGATAATAATCTCCTTTATAATTATTTGCCGATATACGGCTGTTTTAAATTAAGCTGCAATAAAATTACGAGTGAAATCAGGCAGCTTCTTCTGACTTCTGGTCTGCAACAGCCTTGAGAGTTGCAGCGAGCTTCTGCAGGGGACCCTGGAGAGAGCCAACGAGCTGAGCAAGAAGGGTATCCTTTGAAGGAATCTTGGAAAGAGCGATAACTCCAGCCTGATCGTAAACTTCACCCTCAACGAAACCAGCCTTGAGATTGAACTTCTCATCGCCGGCCTTCTCAGCAAACTTACCGAGGATTCTTGCAGGAGCAGTCTGATCGTCGTTTGAAAGAGCGATAGCAGTTGTTCCGTTAAGAGCTTCTTCAAAGCCCTCGATACCGCAGTTCTTGAAAGCACGGAGAAGGAGTGTGTTCTTCTCTACGAAGTAGTTTACACCAGCCTCACGAAGCTCCTTTCTGAGCTTTGTATCCTCCTCAACGTTGATACCCTTGTAGTCAACGAGTACGCCGGCAACAGAGTTCTTGATGAGGTCTGTGAGCTGATCAACCTTAGCCTTCTTAGCTTCGAGTACAGCATTGCTTGGCATTGTGTATTCACCTCCGAATAATTTGTAATCGTATCCGAAAGCAACAAAAAATGTCCTTTACCGACAGCTCGGGAAAGGACAATGATAATTCGTTATGAATCAATTGCTATTCCTCGGCGGGACTTACGGATAAACCAGCCAGCTGTCTTTAGAATACGATATGTACTGTGAAATTCACAGCTTGATTATTATAGCATACTTTTTTCCCTTTGTCAAGGGTTTTTCTCAAATTTTTCAAGAAATATTTCAGTAATCAGTTATCAGAAAGTAGAAAGTAGTAATTGAAACAGCAAAGTCTATTCTACTTTCTACTCACTATTCACTACTTTATGCTCCAGAGCATATTATAAAGCGGAGGTGTGTATATTGCAGAAGGAAATATTCATTGCCATAATAGTCAGCATAGATATATATCTTGCAGCAGCAGCCTACTGCAACAGCGGTATAAGGATACCTGTGCTGTCCGCAGGCATCATCGCTTTCACCGGCGCTGCCTTTATCGGGATTTTTTCCAGCCTTGCAGGAGTTATCGGAAAATTCATAAGTGCAGATATTATCAGCATTGCCGGAACTGTTGTCCTTACGACGATAGGACTGCTGACCATACTTAAAAGTCTGTTCCGGAAGATGTCGGAAAAGCTGAATGAAAATGGAGAATTGTCCCTGAAATTAGGAAAAAGTCCGCTGATAATGAAAATATATCTTGATAATACTGCGGCGGATAAGGACGATTCTAAGGTGCTTTCCGCTGCGGAATCATTCTCACTTGCGCTGGCAGGCTCACTTGATTCAGCTGCGATCGGGCTCGGCTGCGGAGCTATTGATCCGCTGAAAGCCTTTGTATTTACATTTTTATGCGGCTCGGCAGCTCTTTTCCTCGGAAATCTGACCGGTAAACGTATCTCATCACTTAAAGTTGAACTTTCATGGATAGGCGGAGTGCTGCTGATTATTTTTGCTTTTATAACTATATGAAAACAGCTTAACGGTATTGCTGATAAAGTTCATACCGTTAAGCTTTATTTTTACAGATCGTATACAACTATTTCTGCCGGATTCAGCAGTCTCAGCTTTCCGAGGCCGCCGGACACCAGCAATTTCATTTTACCTATGGTATATTTTCCCTTTGAATATTTCGGCATTAGTTTTCTCTCCGGGGAGAGAAGTCCCTTTCCGGCAAGCCTTATTACGCCGCCGTGGATATGTCCGCTGAGGGTATATTCAGCTCCCCACTCAGCGTACGCCTTGCCGAACAGTGGATTATGCGCCATGAGTATTACCTCTCCCTCAGGGCATTTTCCAAGAAGTCTTTCAAGCTCCGGAAGATCTATCCGGTCAAGATCACGGTAACATTCATCCTTCTTGTAGGTGGAATATTTCTCGCAAAGGCCGTATATCCTTACGGATCTGCGTCCCTTATTCAGCGTCATATAGTCATTTCTCAGCAGTATAGCATCAGTGTGGCTGAGCATTTCATAAAACTCTTCACCCTTCCTGTCCGGAAGGCTCATCTCATGGTTACCGTATATCATGACTACCGGAGCTATCCTGCAAAGCTTGTCTATAGTACGCATAGCAATGGTGAAATTCTTCTCATCCCGTGATACAAGATCACCGGTCAACGCTATGATATCTGGCTTTTCAGCCTTTACAAGCTTTATAAGGAAACTGTTATTGCGTCCGAATTTTCTTTTGTGAAAGTCAGATAATTGTACAATGCGTATATTACCGCCAAGTTTCTCATGTCTGACATTCAGCATGATTGTATTCTCAAATGCTGCCCAGACTGCTCCGGCAGCAATTACATTTCGTATTATTTTATTTATCTTCATTTGTTTTGTTATCCGTTCTTTTAAGTATTGGTATATCTATGACCGCAAAAATAAGCAGATATATCGAGGTCATCACTATTCTTCCGGAGTATATTGCTATTACTTCTCTTGGCTTTCCGGTATAGTCTGCCTCCGGAGAAAAGGGGCTCATATCAGGATATCTGAGAAAAAGGAACAGCGTCATTGCAAGCCCTGCGGCAAGCGGCACTATAACTCCCCAGAAAAAGCAGAACCGCCGGGAAAAATTTCCTTGGCGGCCTGCATCAAGCTGTACACAGTGATACATCATGCAGATTATGAGGGGAGTCACAAGATTGAACCCCCAGCTATAGCCGGCTTTCTCATACACGAACCAGAGAAACCACTGCATAAAAATGCTGCATACGGCTATAATCAGCGCTGTCAACGGTCCCTGACCGTATCTCAGACGCTGAGCTGCCGAGTCATCACTCATCCTCTTCATCCGGCTCAGCTTCTATCACAACTTCATTCTTTTCCTCAAGTGCAGCTTCTTCCTCAGCCTGTTTTGCCTGTTCCTCTGTAAGCTGCTCAACCTTTTCGGTCTCGGCATTGTCATCGTGTTCGGCACGGGTAAAGGCCACTACATGAGCGCCCTCGTTTACTCTCATTACACGGACACCCTTTGCGATACGTCCCATAATACGGATGTCGCTGGCAAGGATACGGATGATTATACCGTCGCTGGATACAAGGATGATATCGTCCTCTTCATCAACGATCTTGATGCCGCAGACTGCTCCTCTTATGTCATCGACCTTGTAGTTTGTAAGGCCGAAGCCGCCTCTGTTCTGGATACGATAGCTGTCGAGATCAGTCTTCTTGCCGAAGCCGTTTTCTGTAACTGTCAGCAGTGACGCACCTTCACGGACTCTTGCCATTCCGACAACGTAATCGCCGTCACGGAGCTTTATTGCCTTTACACCGTGTGCGGAACGTGAAAGGGCTCTTATCTTTTCTTCCTCAAGGCGGATAGCCATACCGTTTCTTGTAGCTACAAAGAGCTGAGCGCTGCCGTCAGTCATTCTTACTCCGGCTATCTCATCGCCCTCGTCAAGTCCAATGGCTATAAGACCGTTCTTGCGGACGTTCTTGTAAAGGGAGAGATTTGATCTCTTGATCTTGCCGTTCTTTGTGGCCATGGTTATGAATTTATCCTCACTGAAATCAGTGGTCTTTATCATGGCAGCTATCTTCTCGCCCTCGGTGAGAGGAAGCAGATTTATGAGATTGAAGCCTCTTGAAGCCTTTGAGCCGTCCGGCACTTCATAGCATTTCAGCTTGTACATTATACCCTTGTTGGATATGAACAGGATATTGTCATGGCTTCCGCAGATGAACATCTCCTCCACGAAGTCCTCTTCACGCTGCTTCATACCGGTAATACCACGGCCTCCACGGCGCTGAGTCTTGTACTCTGCAACCGGCATACGCTTGATGTAGCCGTTATTGGTGAGAGTAACAACGCAGTCTTCCTCAGGGATAAGATCCTCGATATCCACCTCGCCGCTGACATTTTCGATGTCTGTACGGCGCTTGTCGCTGAACTTCTTTCTGATAGTATTCAGATCATCCATGATTATTGCGTAAACTCTGTTTACATCTGCAAGGATATCCTCATAGTCGGATATCTTTGTGAGAAGTCCGTATAATTCATCGGTTATCTTCTGTCTTTCAAGACCGGTGAGCTGTCCTAAGCGCATCTGTACGATAGCCTCAGCCTGTTCCTGTGAAAGACCTGTCTGATCCTCAACGTGAAGTCCGCTGAGGTCGTACTGGGCACGGTCAAGAAGTGCGGACATATCCACATCCTTGAAGCGCTCCATCATCTTCTCCTTTGCCTCCTGAACAGTGGCGCTGGAACGGATTATCGCTATAACTTCATCGATATAGTCTGCCGCAAGCACGAAGCCCTGAAGGATATGCGCTCTTTCAAGTGCCTTTCTCAGGTCAAAGCGTGTCCTTCTCTGGATAACGTCTACCTGGAAATCAAGGTAGTGCTGAAGCATCTGCTTGAGTGTGAGTATCTTAGGCTCATTGTTTACAAGAGCAAGCATTATGATACCCACTGTATCCTGAAGCTGTGTCAGCGCAAAGAGCTTATTCAGCACGATATTCGGGATAGCATCCTTTTTCAGCTCGATAACTACTCTCATACCGTCCTTGTCCGACTCGTCACGGAGATCGTAAAGACCTTCGATCCTCTTGTCACGGGCAAGCTGGCTGATGCTCTTGAGGAGCCTTTCCTTACGGAGCATATACGGTATCTCGTCTATGATAATGCAGTTTCTGCCCTTTATCTCTTCAAAGTGAGTGCGGCTGCGGAGGGTTATCTTGCCCTTTCCGGTAGCGTATGCAGCACGTATGCCTGCTCTGCCCATGATAATGCCGCCTGTGGGGAAGTCCGGTCCCTGAATGTGCTCCATGAGCTGTTCAAGGGTGCAGTCAGGATCATCGATAAGGAGAGCAAGAGCGTCTATTACCTCTCCCAGATTGTGGGGAGGGATGTTTGTAGCCATACCTACAGCGATTCCCACTGAACCGTTTACAAGAAGATTCGGGAAGCGTGAGGGTAGTACCACAGGCTCTTTCAGACGGTCATCATAGTTGGACATGAAATCTACGGTCTCTTTGTTGATATCCGTAAGCATATCCAGTGTGAGCTTTGCCATTTTAGCCTCAGTATAACGGTAAGCAGCAGGGCCGTCGCCGTCGATAGAACCGAAGTTTCCGTGACCGTCTACAAGGGGATATCTCATTGAGAAATCCTGTGCAAGTCTTACAAGTGCGTCGTATACCGAAGCGTCACCGTGCGGATGATATCTACCGAGCACAGCACCTACAGTATCAGCACATTTACGGTATGCCTTATCCGGAGTAAGTCCGTTCTCATGGAGAGTATAAAGTATTCTCCTGTGAACAGGTTTTAGTCCGTCCCTGACATCCGGAAGCGCTCTCGATACAATTACCGACATGGCATAGTTGAGCATGGAATTTTCCATCTCATCGACTATTTCGGTATTTATTATCTTTGAATTGTCCTGATATAGCAAAATTTTTACCTCCTGTAAGAGATTGTATTTATTTCAAGCATCAGCTTATTTTCCGGTATTTCTGATTATTTCCATCTCAGGCTCTGTGAATCCCTCTTTCGGAAGGATATAGAAAGTCTGTTTTCCCTGCATCAGCAGGAAGAAATCATCGTATTCAAGAGACTGATAGTTCTCATCAAGTTCTATTCTCGTCTTTTCCGGAAGAGGATCAAGCTCATCCGGGATATCTGTAAGGTCGATCTCTTCTTTTTCTTCCTTCTCCGCATTTTCAGATATATCAGCCACTTCGCTCTCATACTCAGGCTCCTTGACTGTGGATATATCTATGAAGCTCTCAGCCACGCCGATGCTGTATACCGGCTCGCCAAGATCCCTGACTGTCTCTGTCAGTCTTCTGCGGACAAAACGTGGATTATGCCACTCTCTGAATGCGAATGCGATGCAGACCACTATCAGCAGATACACAAGACGATTTTCCGGCGCCTTTACTGCTGCATATACGAAGTCTGCCGCAAGTATAAGGAACAATGCCATAAAAATATAGCTTTTCTTCATCACGAACTTCTTCTGATACTCCTTGTATGCCTTTGAAAAAAGTTCAGGTTTTACGGTATATTCCTTTTCAAGCTTGTATGTTTCTTCCATTTATCCTCCAGAACAGGATCAGAAATCAAGATCCTGTGCGAATTTAGCGTTTTTCTCTATGAAATTTCTTCTTGGCTCTACCTTGTCGCCCATGAGTATAGTAAATACCTCGTCGGCCTTAAGAGCGTCCTCCATGCCTATCTTCACGATAGTTCTGCGCTCAGGATCCATAGTAGTTTCCCAGAGCTGCTCGGGATCCATCTCACCAAGACCTTTGTAACGCTGAACTTCAACGTCCTTGTACTTGCCGTCCTCTGAGAGCTCAGCGATATAGCGGTCTCTCTCCTCGTCGGAGAAGGCATAGTATATCTTCTTCTTGCGCTCTACCCTGAACAGCGGAGGCTGTGCGATATAGACATTTCCGTTGGTTATGAGAGGTCTCATATAGCGGAAGAAGAATGTGAGCAGAAGTGTACGGATGTGCATACCGTCAACATCGGCATCGGCCATGATTATTACTTTTCCGTAGCGGAGCTTCTCTATATCGAAGTCCTCACCGATACCTGTTCCGAGGGCTGTTACTACCGGTTCCAGCTTATCGTTGCCGTATATCTTGTCTATACGTGCCTTTTCAACGTTGAGCATCTTTCCCCAGAGGGCAAGGATAGCCTGATAGCGGCGGTCTCTTCCCTGCTTTGCGGAGCCTCCCGCAGAGTCTCCCTCGACGATGTATATTTCAGTATAGCGGTTGTCACGCTCTGCACAGTCTGCAAGCTTTTCCGGCATTGAAGCCTTTCCGAAGGCGTTCTTGTTTCTCTCGGCATCTCTTGCACGCTTTGCGGCTTCACGGGCTTTGAGTGCAGATATGCTCTTCTCGAAGATGAGCTTTGCTGTATCCGGATTCTCTTCAAGGAAATTCATCAGCTTTTCCATGACGAGCTTTTCTACAAAAGGCTTTACTTCGGGATTTCCGAGACGTCCCTTTGTCTGTCCCTCAAACTCGCATTCTGTGAGCTTAACGGAGATAATAGCTGTAAGACCTTCTCTTACGTCATCACCGGAGAGCTTTTCCTTATCCTTAAGAAGTCCCATTTTCCTGCCGTACTCGTTGATGACCTTTGTGAGGGCATTCTTGAAGCCGGTCTCGTGGGAGCCTCCGTCCTTAGTATGGATATTATTTGCAAATGAGAGTATTATCTCATTGTAGCTGTCATTGTACTGGAGGGCTATCTCCGCAAAGGAATCCCCCTGCATTCCGGAGATATAGATAACGTCTCCGCTTATTGATTCAAGACCTCTTGTAGTGTGGATATGGTCTACGAACTGACGGATACCGCCCTCGTAGTGGAGAGTTTCACCGATGATATTCTCCTTGTCACGCTTGTCGCTGAAAACTATCTTTATTCCGGCATTGAGGAAGGCCTGCTCACGAAGTCTCTTCAGAAGCACCTCGTACTCATAAACAGTGCTCTCGAAGATCTCTCCGTCAGCCTTGAACATTACGCTGGTACCTGTCTCTGTGGTATCGCCTATGATCTTCAGCTCCTCGTCGTAGTGTCCACGCTGGAACTTCTGGAACCAGATATGCTCGCCGTCCTTGACTGTGAGCTCCAGCCACTCGGAAAGGGCATTTACTACCGACGCACCAACGCCGTGAAGTCCTCCGGATACCTTATATCCGCCGCCGCCGAACTTTCCGCCTGCGTGAAGTATGGTATATACTACTGTAGCCGCAGATATACCCTCTTTCGGGTGGATACCAACAGGTATTCCTCGTCCGTTGTCAGATACACGGATTATATCTCCTTCAAGTATCTCAACGGTTATCTCTGTACAGTAGCCTGCAAGAGCCTCATCGATGGAGTTATCCACAATTTCATAAACAAGGTGATGAAGTCCTCCGGGACCTGTTGAGCCTATGTACATTCCGGGACGCTTACGCACCGCTTCAAGTCCTTCCAGGACTTGTATGTCGTTTTCGTCATAGTTATTGTTCTGCTGACTCATGAGTTACCTCCAAATATTCTGGTTGAATATATTATTAGCCCAATTTATAGGGTTATTATCGATATAATCATATATATGCAATAATTCTTTTT
>LVAK01000186.1 GCA_001604035.1 Clostridiales bacterium Firm_05 | reverse complement strand
GAGGCTGCCTTTGCCTTGCCTGCGATCTCATCGAAGTATATCTGTCCCCACTCGGTAAGGTCTGTTCCGTCCCAGTCGTTTGTGAGGTCGAGATACTCAACGCCGCCGCTGTTGCCCTTCCATGACCATGCAAGATAGCCCATATTCTTCTCAGCGCAGTAGCTCATGATAGTCGCTTCATCAACATCACCGTCTGTATGCTTATAGCCGAACTCGCCGATAACTACGGGAGCGCCGCACTTGAGGGCTGAATCGATATTGTCCTTTACCATCTGAGCTGTGCCGCCGGCGTACTCATAGAGATGTGCGGAGAATACAGTGTTCTTATCTGGATCAGATGCAAATACCTCTGCGCCCTTTTCGCCTATGGACTTAGGATACTGTCCCCAGCCGGCAGAATCGATCATTATCATATTCTTTATGCCTGCGTCACGGATGACCTTGATAGCCTTCTCGCTGCCCTCAGCCCATGTAGCGCTGTTCCACTCGCCGTACCATTCGTTGGCGATATTGAGGATGACATATGCCTTGTTCTCGTTGAGGATATCCTTCATCTCTGTCCAGTACTCAGCAGCCTTTACAACATCGTCGATATTGTTGCTGCCGGTAGCGTCGTGAGCTTCGAGGATACATACCTGCTTGTTTTCCTTACACCAGCCGATGATCTTTTTGAGCTCGTCAGCAGATGTCTTTGTCCACTGGCCGCCGTCTGCACATACTATTCTTACAACGTTTGTGCCCTTGGAAGCTGCTGCCTTTATGGACTGCTCGGTCTTGTCCTTATACCATGCATGAGCGATATTAACACCACGCATGATGAATTCCTGGCCGTTTGCGTCACGGATAGTCTGACCGTCAACATAGAAGCCCTTTCCGTCAGACTGAGGATCTGCTGTAGTTGTGGTTGTAGTGGTGGTATTGTTTCCGCTGTTAGAGGTAGTGGTAGTAGTTGTAACAACTGAGCTTGTGCCGGTCACCTCGTACTTCTTCATTTCGATGTCACCGTCATGCCACCATACCTGTACCTCAGCTCCGGAAGGAGTTACCTTGAATTCGCTCATAGGCACCTTTATCTGGAGCTTTCCGCTGCCGTCGAATGTGCCTTCCCATTCTATCTTCTCCCACTCTGAGCCGTTTGCATAGCCCACGCAGCCGTTATTGAATGCGCCGGGAGTTCCTTCAAAGTCTATAACAAGAGTTCCGTTCATATTTGCACCGCTGAGGTCTATATTGTACTTGATCGTCTTATCTTCGGGAGCGTCTCCAACTTCTGCGCCGCCTATAACGGCTACAGTCTGTACGGTAGTCACTCCGTTGGTCCTTACAAAGATATGTGCGATATCGGTATCTGCTGTCCATGCCTGCTGTATGTGCTTTGCGGAGTAATAAGCGATACCGTCCTTCACATCGTAGGGCTTTACCTCTGTCCAGTTCTTCCATGAGCCGTCTGTAAATGCTATGACCGGCTCGTCGCCTGTGAACTTAACAGCTACATCTCCGCCTTCAAGCTGAGCCCATGTAACATCGGCAGGAGCAGAGCAGTTGCCTTCCTCGACGGATGCATCTATCTTTGATTCCGTATCGGAAAGTATCTTGCCCTTGGAGATATCCTCGTGGCTGTACTGGATACCGTTCTTTGTTCCGCCCCACTTGATAGAATCATCAGCAAGGACGCTCATCATCTTGTCTACTACAGGCTCGGAAGCGGAATACCAGGTCAATGAATTTCTGTCCAGATAGCCATGGCACTCTCCGGGGCTCTGTGAGCTGGAAATAACATTGTTGTCCCAGAGTACACAGGGGATGCCGTAAGCCTTTGTTGTGGATATATACTCATCTGCCCACTGTACTCTTGCCTCTGTGTTATTGAAGTTGGATGTACCAAACTCGCCGATAACAACTGGGATATCATTAGCGATAAAGGTCTTTCTGATGCCTTCGAGTATAGTGGAAAGATCTGTCGAATACTTCTCTGTGAAGGTGCTGTGATCGCTCACCTCTGCGTTCATAGTGAAATCGTAAGGAGAGTAAGCGTGTATCGATACAGCAACGAAATCGTCATCCGGAACAACTATCTTGGAATAGATAGTGCTGTCGCTGGAAGCACAATAGCCGGGTATCATAAGGAGACGGTTCTTTGCATACGGTGAATCCGAGCTTCTTATGAGGTTTACGAAATCAGCATTGAGATTGTTGATAGTATCCACCTCGTTCTGCTGAGGTCCCCACCACTCATGGGTAGTGCCCTTTGCTCTTGGCTCGTTCATGGATTCAAATATAAGATGCTGGTCGTAATCCTTGAACTGGTCGTTGATCTGTGACCAGATCTTTATAAACTTGGGCTTCATCTCGTCGTAAGCTGTTCCCAGATCAGCTCTGTCCACCCATTCCTCATGGTGGAGGTTCAGGATAACGTACATATCATTGTCTATTGCGTAATCGACAACGGTCTTTACTCTTGCCATCCAGGCGGAGTCGATATTGTTGCTGCTGTCAAGGTGATTGAACCATGTGGTAGGTATTCTCACGGTATTGAAGCCCTTTGCCTTGACAGCATCGATCATTGCCTTTGTGGTCTCCGGGTTGCCCCAGCATTTTTCAGTATTAAGCCCTGAAGCACTGGTGCTGTAGGCATCAAGTGTGTTTCCCAGATTCCAGCCTATCTGCATATCCTCGGTTATCTCGAATGCAGACAGATTTGTTACAGCAAATGCTGTAAACTCTGTTTCCGGAGCTATCCTCAGTGAGGAAAGCAGGCACATTGCCGCTGCGGAAACGCTTACGATCCTTTTGATTGTTGGTGTTCTCTCAAACATAATATCCTCCCATTTGTGCATATCATAAAAGTGTGTACTACAAGGGCAGTGCAGAACCCCTGAACGAATATGCATAGCTTAATTTAAAACAAGCACATCCAATTAAATTAAGCTTACTATAGCTAAATTATATCGCTTTTTTACATATTCGTCAAGTGAAACCGGCTTAATTGTCCATTGGTCAGCAACATTTCAGATGTTTGCACAAAAGGGCGTTTTACGCTTTGTAGGATACGTCAATCCTCAGCTTAAATTATTATTTCTTAATTCCGGATATAATTAAAAGGCCTCAGAAGAGACCTTTTAAGCTGACAGCTGTAAAATATGGCTTTTCGTAGGAAGCATCGGCAAACGCATCGATATTCTCCTCACAGTATTCCACTTCCTTGGAGTAGTTTTTCGCCAGCCATGCACGATCATTTAAGGAAACTGCTCTATCGCTTCTCCAGAGCCATCCTGTCAGCCAGATGCTCACAGCCGCAAGCTTTACACGGGAAAGAATCTCCCCGTCAAATACTCCTTTGAGAAAGTAACGGTAAATGAAGTATTCGCCTATCCTCCGGAGGTATATCCCGTCTTCGGCAGTCAGCGGCGGCAGCAGTGTTTCTTCTGTCGGGAGCGCCTTCAGCTTCTCCGGCCACTGAGGATCTATCGGCTCAAGTGATGCAAAAAA
>LVAK01000019.1 GCA_001604035.1 Clostridiales bacterium Firm_05 | reverse complement strand
TTCTGCTGTGAGCAGCAGTCGAGAATGACCGCAATGGACGCAGCTACGACCAGCGCAAAGGATATGATAAAGGATCTGTCCCTGCTCTATAACCGTGCAAGACAGGCTGCTATAACTCAGGAGATAACCGAGGTCTGCGGAGGAGCAGCTTCGCTCAGTGAGCAGTAGTCAGAGTCTGGAGTTATCAGAAAGCAGAAAGTAGTGATTAATAATCAGGAAACCGCCGAAGGCGGCAAGCAATGGGTGCCCAGAGGAATGTTATTCCTCTGGCGGAGAGGCGTGCGAGGATAGGCAGAGCCTCTCCTGATAAGCAGTCCGGACAGCGAAGAGTTTCCGGACGGCCGATCTTGAATCAATGTCCCCGGCTTGACCGGCAAGAGAAATATCCCTGATTATATCAAATAGTCACGGTCGCTGATACAGATCAATTAACAACTGAACGATTATTCTTCTTCAGAAAGGAGAGCTGCCGCCAATGGAAAAAGGCAGAATAACTCAGGTCATAGGACCTGTTATAGACGTTGAGTTCAGTGCAGGAAAACTCCCTATGATAAGGGACGCTCTCACTGTTGAGGTGGACGGCAGAAAGCGTGTTATGGAAGTTGCTCAGCACATGGGCAACCGCATAGTACGCTGCATAATGCTTGCCACCAGCGAGGGACTCAGCAAGAATATGGAAGTTACTGCTACCGGAAGCTGTATAAAAGTTCCGGTGGGAGAGAATACACTTGGACGTATGTTCAACGTTCTCGGTGAGCCTATCGACAAGAAGGGCGAGGTGGAGACCGAGGAACAGTGGGAGATACACCGCAAGGCGCCTACCTTCCAGGATCAGAGCCCTGTAGTTGAGGTGCTTGAGACCGGCATCAAGGTAATCGACCTTATCGCCCCCTATGCAAAGGGCGGAAAGATAGGTCTTTTCGGAGGCGCCGGCGTTGGTAAGACCGTCCTCATACAGGAGCTTATCCGCAATATCGCCACCGAGCACGGAGGATATTCCATATTTACCGGTGTAGGAGAGCGTTCCCGTGAGGGTAATGACCTGTGGAATGAAATGCAGGAATCCGGCGTTATAAATAAAACAGCACTTGTATTCGGTCAGATGAACGAGCCACCGGGATCACGTATGCGTGTTGCTCAGACCGGACTTACCATGGCAGAATACTTCCGTGACAGGGAACACAAGGACGTTCTCCTGTTCATAGACAATATATTCAGATACGTTCAGGCAGGTTCAGAGGTTTCCGCCCTTCTGGGACGTATGCCTTCCGCCGTTGGATATCAGCCTACCCTTGCTACAGAAGTGGGCGAGCTCCAGGAGCGTATCACATCCACAAAGAACGGCTCCATAACCTCAGTACAGGCTGTATACGTCCCTGCGGACGACCTTACAGATCCGGCTCCGGCTATAACCTTCGCACATCTGGATGCGACTACCGTCCTTTCACGTAAGATAGTTGAGCAGGGTATCTATCCTGCTGTTGATCCGCTGGAATCAAATTCACGTATCCTTGAACCGGAGATCGTGGGCGAGGAGCATTATGCTGTTGCAAGACGCACACAGGAGCTGCTCCAGAAGTACAAGGAATTGCAGGATATCATCGCAATCCTCGGTATGGAAGAGCTTGACGAGAACGACAAGCTGGCAGTATACCGTGCAAGAAAGGTGCAGAAGTTCCTCTCGCAGCCCTTCAATGTTGCCGAGAACTTTACCGGCCTCAAGGGCAAATACGTTCCGCTGAAGGACACTATAGAGGGCTTCCGTGCTATAATCGACGGCGAAATGGACAAGTATCCCGAGGCAGCCTTCCTCATGGCAGGAACTATCGATGATGTTATCCTCAAAGCCAAGAGCATGAGCGACGATCAGTAAGAGAGGGGGAGCATTATGGCTAAGACGTTCAGCCTCGAAATAGTTACCACCGACCGTATCTTCTATAAGGGCGAGTGCGAGCACCTCGTCATTACGGCCATAGACGGCCTTCTTGGAATACTTGCCGGACATGAACCGCTGGTAACAGCTCTTCCGGCAGGCGAACTGAAATACATGGTTGACGGCAAATGGCGTTATGCCGCTATATCTGACGGATTCATACAGGTAATGCCGGATAAATCAGTAATACTTGCGGATTCCTGCGAGCTGCCGGAGGAGATCGACATAAAGCGTGCCGAGGAAGCAAGGGAAAGAGCTCAGGAGAAAATGCGCCAGAAACAAAGCATACAGGAGTATTACCAGACTCAGGCTGCCCTTAACCGTGCCATGAACCGCCTTAAGGTGTCGCAGAAGCATTTTAAATAAACGCTTCGGCTTGCCGGACAATAAAAACTATCCCCCATTTGAATAAATGGGGGATTTATGCATATTGCAATATGGGAAGGTGGACGAATTGTGCAGTTTTTTGAAATATTTCCTTTTGTTCCGGATATGCTTGACTTTTTGCTAAAAATATAGTACAATAATTGTAATTGTCACAGAGACAGAAATCAAAGGGACTTATTACACAGCACAGTAATATGCGCCCGTAAAAATTAGGAGGCATTGACCGTGAAAAAGATCGGCAAATCAACTTTCTTCATTGTCGTTGCTATCATCGCTCTGTTCTCAGTCACGGCTATTTTCGGTATCGATTACAGATACGGAGATATCCCCAAGACTTACATCAAGGGTGTTGACGACATCCGCCTTGGTATCGATATCAAGGGCGGTGTTGACGCTACCTTTGAGCCCGCTGACGACTTCGATGCTTCTGAGGATCAGCTTAACGCTGCAACAGAAGTATTCAAGACAAGACTTTCAGCATTGGGTATAACAGACAGCGAGATCTACAGCGACTCCAAAAGCGACAGAATCATAGTTCGTTTCCCTTGGCAGGCAGGCGAAACAGATTTCGACCCTGAGTCAGCAGTTAAAGAGCTCGGCGAAATGGCAGAACTGTCATTTCGCATGGGCAGTGATACAACTACTGATGCCACAGGAAAGACTGCATATACAGGCGAAGTCGTACTGACAGGTGCTGATGTTGAGCAGGCAGAAGTTCAGACTCATCAGAATGATACAACAAAGGAACCCGAGTACGTAGTAGGACTTAAGCTCAAGTCTACCGGCAAGGAAAAGTTTGCTAATGCGACAAGCGAAGCCTACAGCGCAGGTCAGCCGATCGCTATATGGATGGATGAGACACAGATCTCTGCGCCAAAAGTAAATGCCGTAATCACTGATGGACAGGCTATCATCGAAGGCGATTTTACTTTTGAATCTGCAAAGAAGCTTGCCGATCAGATCAACGGCGGTGCTCTTCCTTTCAAGATGGAGACAAAGAGCACAAACACTATCTCACCAACAATGGGTGAGGGATCACTTGACGCTATACTCCTTGCAGCAGCTATCGCATTCGCATTCATAGCTGTATATATGATCTTCCTCTACAGACTCCCCGGCTTCGTTGCCGTAATCGCTCTTACAGGACAGATCACAGGCTCTATCGCATTCGTTACCGGATGGTTCGGCTTCATGCCGGGCTCAACACTTACTATACCGGGTATCGCAGGTATCATACTTGCCGTAGGTATGGGCGTTGACGCAAATATCATCACCGGTGAGCGTATCAAGGAAGAGCTCCGTTCAGGAAAGACTCTCGACGGTGCTATAAAGGTGGCTTACAAGAGAGCATTCTCTGCTATCCTTGACGGTAACATAACAAACGTTCTCATCGCAGTTATCCTCATGGGCGCATTCGGCGTTCCAACAAGCTTCTTCTCGAAGATACTCAACAAGACTGTCTTCTTCATGTTCGGCGCTACAGCTGAGGGCTTTGTTTACTCCTTCGGCTTCACACTCCTTGCAGGTGTTATCCTTAACTTTGTAATGGGTGTATTCGCTTCAAGACTTATGGTAACTTCACTTTCTAAGTTCAACTGCTTCAAGAACAGAAAACTTTACGGAGGTGAGGAGAAATGAGTACAAAGAAGAGCAAAAAGGAAATCGCAGCTCTTATGCCTAAAAAGGTGTACAACATCACCGGCAAGAAGAAAATGATCCTCGGTATCGTTATCGCAGTTGCACTCGCATTCCTCGTAGGACTTATCGTAAGGGGCGTAAACTTCGCTATCGAGTTCAAGGGCGGTACTATGATGACCTATAACTATGAGGGCAGCGTAAGTACCAGCGATATTGAAAAGACCGTAAAGGAACTTGTAGATACATCAGTTAATGTACGTACAGGTGAGAGCATAAGCTCCGGCGACAAGCAGATAACTATCTCATTCACAACAGACGACGGTTTCACAGGAGATCAGCAGTCAGAGCTTACATCAAAGCTCCAGGCTCAGTATCCTGAGAATAAGATCGAGCTCTTCGATTCAAACGATGTTAACCCGTCAACAGGACGTGAGTTCCTCATCAAGTGTCTCGTAGCTATCATATTTGCAGCTATAGTTGTTATCATCTATATAGCTATCAGATTCAGAAGGATCGGCGGATGGTCAGCAGGTCTCTGCTCAATCTTCGCTCTTTGTCACGACCTCCTTGTAGCTATCACTGTAAATGTACTCTTCGGCTTTGAGTTCAACTCAAATACCGTTGCAGTTCTTCTTACAATACTCGGTTACTCTATCAACAATACTATCGTTATCTACGACAGAATCAGAGAGAACCGCAAGCTCATGCCAAAGTCTTCACTCAATGAGCTTATCAATGTAAGCTGCACTCAGTCACTTACACGTTCTATCAGAACATCTATCACAACTATCAGCACAATGCTCATAATCACTATCGTTGTACTGGTAACAGGTTATCATTCACTCCTCAGCTTCTCTGTACCGCTTATGGCAGGTCTCATCTCCGGTACTTATTCATCAATCTTCGTTGCTCCTGCAACATGGTCATGGATGAAGGCAAGAGAGGCAAGAAAGAATGCCCAGGGTTCTGAAAAGGAAAAGAAGGAGAACGCTCCTGCTATGGCAGAGGCTCCTGCTGAAAAGGAAGAAGCTCCTGCTGAGAAGAAGTCTGCAAACAGCAATAAATCTTCTTCAAAGAAAAAGAAAAAGTAATCATAAAGCCGCACAGTAATGTGCGGCTTTAATTTTTCGGATAATTGAGAACGTCGGAGCATTGTCCTCCTGCAATAGAGTAACCGTATAGTAGGGGTACTTATATGGAAGCATACGGCAATTACTCAGGGAAGGCCCCTCTTTCCAAAGACTTTTTATCTTATTTTTACCCATATAGGGCGCATCAAAATAACTAAAATCGAGTGGGGCGATGTAGGCATCGCCCCCTATTAACAATAGGCAAAATGTAGTGGACTGATGCCCACATCAGCCCATGTCTTACAATTTAAATTCGACTTTTTCAAACGTTGTATAAGAAAGATCAAAACCTGAAATTTTAGAAAAAAGCATGAGGGGATCCTTTTTTAAAAGGATCCCCTCAATAACTGTCATAAACTTTCTTTGTGAATATCGCATTTATAGCGAACAACTACAGAAAGCTTATTATATTTACTTTATGTCGCCGTGATGAGCCTGAAGTGACTTGACACCGAAGTGCTTGTTCTCCTTGATAGCTCTGATACCCTCAGCGCTTGCCTTTGCAGCAGCCATAGTTGTGATATACGGAACACGGTGCTTGATAGCAGCCTTACGGATATAGCTGTCGTCATGAGCGCTGGTCTTTCCGGCAGGAGTATTGATTATAAGCTGGATCTCGCCGTTTGCGATCTCATCGGCAATATTCGGTCTGCCCTCATAGATCTTGAAGATCTTCTCAACAGGGATGCCTGCTTCCTTTATCATATCGAAGCTTCTACCTGTAGCTATGATATGGAATCCGAGCTCGTTGAAGTCCTTAGCGATCTCAATAAGCTCCGGCTTATCTCTGTCACATACGCTGAGGAGAACAGTTCCCTCCATAGGAAGTCTTGTCTGAGTAGCCTCCTGAGCCTTGTAATAAGCCTCGCCGAATGTAGGAGCGATACCGAGCACCTCACCTGTAGAACGCATCTCAGGTCCGAGAACAGGATCGACCTCCTGGAACATATTGAACGGGAATACAGCTTCCTTTACGCCATAGTGACAGATCTCACGGTCATGGAGCTCCGGAACAGGAGAAGGTCTGCCTGTAAGTGTGGAAGTGATTATATCTGTAGCGATCTTTACCATGTTGATATCGCATACCTTTGATACAAGCGGAACAGTTCTTGAAGCACGGGGATTAGCTTCGAGAACATATACAGTATCGCCCTCGATAGCGTACTGCATATTCATAAGACCGCATACATTCATCTCAACAGCGATCTTCTTTGTGTACTCCTTGATAGTAGCGATCTGCTTCTCTGTCAGGTTCTTTGCAGGGAGGATACAAGCGGAGTCACCGGAGTGAACTCCTGCAAGCTCGATATGCTCCATAACAGCAGGAACGAAGCAGTTTGTACCGTCAGATATAGCGTCAGCCTCGCACTCTGTAGCGTGGTTAAGGAAACGGTCTATAAGGATAGGTCTGTCGGGAGTTACACCTACTGCGGCAGACATATATACCTTCATCATATCATCATCGTGAACGATCTCCATTCCACGTCCGCCAAGAACGTAGGAAGGACGAACCATTACAGGGTAGCCTATACGGTTAGCGATCTCAAGAGCCTCATCAACGTTTACAGCCATACCTGACTCAGGCATAGGAATACCAAGTCTGTCCATCATTGCACGGAAGTGATCTCTGTCCTCAGCAAGGTCGATAGTCTCCGGAGTTGTTCCGAGGATGTTTACGCCGTACTTCTTGAGGTCGTTTGCAAGGTTAAGCGGAGTCTGACCGCCGAACTGTGCGATAACGCCCACCGGCTTTTCCTTCTCATGGATAGAGAGAACATCCTCCAGTGTAAGAGGCTCAAAATAGAGCTTATCTGATGTATCATAGTCTGTTGAAACAGTCTCGGGGTTGCAGTTTACGATAATTGACTCAAAGCCCAGCTTCTTAAGAGCAAGTGCAGCGTGAACGCAGCAGTAGTCAAATTCGATACCCTGACCGATACGGTTAGGACCGCCGCCGAGGATCATTATCTTCGGCTTGTCAGTGCTTACAGGGCTGTTATCCTCTGCAAGATGATATGTTGAGTAGTAGTAAGCTGCATTCTCAGTACCGCTTACATGAACGCCCTCCCAAGCTTCCTTGATGCCGAAGCCGATGCGGGCATTTCTTATCTCCTCCTCGGTAACTTCAAGGAGTGAGCTGAGGTAACGGTCAGAGAAACCGTCCAGCTTAGCCTGTTTAAGTACGTTCTCAGCAGGAACAGCGCCCTTCATTGCAAGGAGAGACTCCTCCTCGTCAACAAGCTCCTTCATCTGCTCGATGAAGTACTTCTTTATCTTTGTAAGCTCGTGGAGCTCATCTACTGTAGCACCCTTGCGGAGAGCCTCGTACATTACGAACTGTCTCTCGCTGGTGGGGTAGCGGAGCTCAGCCATGAGCTGATCCTTTGTCATATTATTGAAATTCTTAGCGAATCCGAGGCCGTATCTGTCCTTTTCAAGGCTGCGGATAGCCTTCTGGAATGCTTCCTTATAGGTCTTGCCTATGCTCATTACCTCGCCGACAGCTCTCATCTGAGTGCCAAGCTTGTCCTCAGCGCCCTTGAACTTCTCGAATGCCCAGCGAGCAAACTTGATAACGATGTAGTCGCCGTCCGGATAGTACTTGTCAAGTGTGCCGTACTTTCCGCAGGGGATATCCTTAAGGGTAAGTCCGCAGGCCAGCATAGCTGATACGAGAGCTATCGGGAAGCCTGTTGCCTTTGAAGCAAGTGCGGAAGAACGTGATGTACGGGGGTTGATCTCGATAACAACGATACGTCCTGTCTCAGGATCACGGGCGAACTGGCAGTTACATCCGCCTATTACTTGTATAGAATCGATAATGCGGTAGGACATCTCCTGGAGCTCCTTCTGTACATCCTCAGGGATAGTCAGCATAGGAGCAGAGCAGAATGAATCACCGGTATGAACACCGATAGGATCGATATTCTCGATAAAGCATACTGTGATCTTGTTGTTCTCAGCATCACGTACAACTTCAAGCTCAAGCTCTTCCCAGCCAAAGATACACTCCTCGACCAGTACCTGGCCTACGAGAGAAGCCTGAAGACCTCTTGCACAGACTACCTTGAGCTCATCTACATTGTAAACCATTCCGCCGCCTGCGCCGCCCATGGTGTAGGCAGGACGGAGAACTACAGGATATTTAAGCTGCTCAGCGATCTTTACAGCTTCATCAACGCTGTAAGCTACCTGGCTTCTGGGCATACCGATACCGAGGGCGCTCATAGCGTTCTTGAATTCGATACGATCCTCACCACGCTCGATAGCGTCTACCTGAACACCGATCACCTGAACGCCGTATTTCTTGAGAACACCGGCCTTGTCAAGCTCAGAGCAGAGGTTGAGTCCGGACTGTCCGCCAAGATTGGGGAGGAGTGCGTCGGGACGTTCTTTTTCGATTATCTGAGTAAGTCTGTCAAGATTCAGAGGCTCGATGTATGTGATATCAGCAACATCGGGATCTGTCATGATAGTGGCGGGGTTAGAGTTAACGAGAACTATCTCATATCCCAGGTTACGCAGAGCCTTGCAGGCCTGAGTGCCGGAATAGTCGAATTCGCAGGCCTGTCCGATAATGATAGGACCTGAACCGATTATCATGATCTTGTTAATATCCTGTCTTTTTGGCATATTCTTTTCTCCCAACCCGTACATCTGGTGTACGATTAATATTTGCCAGTTATCTCATGGCACACATTCTTACCTTATATGATAACACATATCGCCATAAAATGCAATAGTGAAATATGCTGAAATCGAATTTTTTCATATCCTGCCGAAATAGTTTTCAACAGTGTTATGAAGAGTGTGGAAAACAGTTGTCCCAGTGCTACAAAAAACTCCGCACAGCAAAAATGGGCGCACAATCATGATTGTGCGCCCAAAGTATGTTAAAGAGGAATAAAGCTTTATCTATCTGCCCGAACGATCGTCTATGAGATCTCAGAGCCTGTATCATCGGCAAAAAATGATATCTGAACACCGTCATCAAGGGCGAAGATGTATATCTCTGTACCCTTTCCGGCAGGATCATTCGTCCATGCAGCATAGTCATACTGCACCTCGTCCGGAGTTCCGTAGATATTGACGAACTGCTTCTTCCAATAGGAATAATTTCCCGTACCGGGATCAAAATAGTTTATTCCCACCAGTCCAAGACTGGTAAAGCAGAGCACTGCATCACATTTTTTTCCAAGATACCTCACGTTTTCGTACTCCATGACGATCTCCCAGGGCTGCCCGGGCTCCTCCGTCTTATACTCATAGATTTGCGTATATTTCGACATTTTTTTGCGCTCTGAATCTGCGCTGCCGTAGAATTTAAGGCCGTTTATCAGGAAATCCTTGCTCTTGTCCGGCTGAGTCTGAGGCTCTGTGCGGACTGGTGCAGCAGTTGTAACAGCAGTCGTTGTGGAAGATACCGCCTTCCTTGTTGTGGTATGCGTTGTCTGGGCAGCAGTTACGGCATGGATCGCAGTCGTTCCGGCAACAGTTGTTTTCTCATCCGGTTCAGTATCCGCAGAGGGCTCCGGCTCCGGAAGCTCATTATCCTCAGGAATATCCTCCTCCGGTGTATAAAGATCGTCCTCTTTCTGAACATCCGCTGCCCTGACAGTCATTTTTTCCTCTGGCGGAATGACCTCCGGCACCTCCTGAACATCTTCTCCGCCCTCCTGCTCCTCCTCGTAGCTCACCGGCACTACCGGGGTCCGTATCTCCGGAGTGGGGATATACGGCTTTCTCTCCTTCTCATAGGACTTATCAGGTGCGTCCGCCGAAGCATAGAACGAGACCTGAACGCCCTCCTGAAGATTGAACAGATATATCACAGTATCTTTTCCAAGGGGATTGTCATACCATGACGCCATGCCCTTTCCGGACTCTGTAGGCGAACCGTATTTATCCTCAAGAGTATTATACCAGTTGCGGTAGCTCTTGTTTCTGTGTATATCATGGTAATTCAGTCCCACAAGGCCGTTATCCGTAAAGCACAGCGTAAGGTCACAATTGGCATCAAACAGCGATATATCCGCATAATCCAGCATTTTCTGACGTATCTCGCCGTTGTCCTCACGCTCTCTTATCAGCGTTTCGGCTTCAAGCTCTGTCTTTACCGAATCATATCCTTCAAACCAGCTCAGTCCCATAAGCGGCCTGAGATCACTTTCATCTTTCTTTTTTCCGCAGCCCGGAAGCATTGAAATGGCAAGCACTGCTGCTGTAAAGCAAGTTATCGCTCTTTTCATTTCAATCCTCCCTTCTCTCTGCTCTTACAGTCACTCTGCTCTGACCGCTGAGAGTACAGGTGAACAAAGTCAGATCCCATTCCTCCGCCGAGCCGAACTGCATATCCTCCACCGCTGTACCGGGAAGGCTTTCTATATTTACAATAGTGTAATGATGTACCCTTCCGGAAACATCCGTAAGATCTATCTCATCGCCGCTGTCAAGCTCATTTATCCTTCCGAAGTGGCTGCGATAGTTATGGGCAGCGATTATAAGATCATCTGCATACAGATTTCCCCTGTAGCGGCAGGGTGATATTTTAAGGGCAGAATAGCTCCAGTCATTCATTACCGGAAGCTCTATGCCAATGTCGGGAATGGTGATATAGCCTATATACTGTGAGCCGTCTATCTCTATAGTCTCCATCTCCGGAACGATCGTATCCTCATTCTCTTCATATTCAGCAAACAGGTCATACTCCTCCGCCTCCATAATATGGTCGGTGGTCTCAGGGATATGCTCCGGTATCTCCTTTTTAAGCTCAGAAAGAATGGCCGCTGCCTGTCTGCCGCTTTTCTTATCCTCTATCACATTATGCAGAACGAGAAACAACGCCGCTAATAGCAGCGCTGTTCCCAGTGCAAAACAGCTTATTCTCGCTGCCTTCATTCATCATCTTCCTTTTTGCCAAGCATTATGCCTGCTCCCAGCAGAAGCACTCCTCCGCAGACCAGCGGTATTACCGGCCACCAGAGCTGTCCGGTCTGAGGCAGCTTCTTGTCGCCCTGAGTAGTAACTGCCGGCGGCTTTTTGCTGCCGGATACAGTTGTAGTATTGCCTTTTCCGGAGCCTTTGCCGTCTGCTGAAGCAGTTGTTGTTCTTTTTGCGTTATCATTGTCTGCGTCAATATCCGCAGTAGTCGTTGTGGTTGTTACACCTGAAACAGTTGTAGAAGTTGTTGTTATCACAGGAGGTCCCAGCTCATCGTCAAAGGTATTGACTATCAGGAACTGTGTCTGATTATTGAGATACGCTACAGTGTAACTGTCAGGGATATACCTTTCATATACGAACCAATCATGATCTTCCCTGTCATCCCAGCTGTAAGTCCAGTTATTTCCGCTGTTCAGTACTGTTTCATCAAATTTTACGTTATCTCTGTATATCTCAACAGTTACCGACGTGTTCTCGTTCCAAGCCTGATCTTCTTCATTCTGCCAGACCTTGCGGACTGAATAATGTGAACCGCCGGATGTTTTCTTTCTAAGGATTATCTTAGGATATGCATTGAGAACGGCAGCATCCTCTCCTGTCATCTCAAAGAATAGTGCGCTGGGTATATAGGTAACATCATCCTTTTCAAGAACATCTCCGCATACCAGATAGAGTCCTTTCTCAAGGCCTGAAAACGAAAGGCTTCCCTGAGCGTCTGTATCACCCTCCGAACTGAAGAGTATACCATCGGCGATCGCCTTGCGCTTGAGAGCTTCTCCGGCAGCAGCAACTGTTTCTGTGCTCCAGTCAAGCATAGGCTTGCTCTTGTCACCAAGAGTTGCCCTGTAGCCGGCAAAATCTCCTTCAAAGACATAATCATCTGCTGTCCGATGACCGATACGATATATCTTCCAGTGCATACCTGCCACGATATCATCATCCTTATAGCACCAGAGCGTCAGCGTACCGGTATTATCCTCTGCAAAGGCGCTGAACATGACTCCTGCCATGCAGAATATGACTACCGCAGCAGCACAGACTGCTGCAATAAAACGATCAAATATCTTTGTCATGTTTACGCCCCCTTTCATCCGGAAGTCTGTCTCTTATGTATTTATCGATGTATATCTTTTTTCTTCTTAATCCTCTGATACGCCAGTATATCAGCATAATTATCACAAGAAACGCAAATATCACTGATATAACGGTCAGGCTGTCGACCTGAAGCGCATCTCCGGATACTTTGACCTGCTTGTCGAATACAGTCTTTATCCTGTGTGCCCTTATGAGGAGCCTGTGAGTATTAACTCCGTATGGGGTACAGGTCATCAGCGTCACATAGTCCTTTTCCGGGATTATTGACAGTTTTTCCGTATCATCCGGAAGTATCACAAGAATATCCTCCACCTCATACATCATAACATCGTTGAGGATATTTAAGGTGAAGGTATCACCTACTACAAGCTGATCCAGGTCTGTGAAGAGCTTCGCTGAGGGCAGTCCTCTGTGACCCGAGATCACAGAATGTGTGTCCGGACCGCCCACCGGCAGCGAGCTTCCCTGTATATGGCCGCTGGCTATCTGCAAAACGCCCTCGCTTGTGCCGTGATATATCGGCAGCTCCACATTGATATTCGGTATGGACACATAGCCCATGATACCGGTATCAGAAATATTGAGGATGTCATCATAGCCCGGGATAGTGTCATAATCTGTAAACGGTGCATTAAGATCTGCAAGCTTCTCATTGTAGTCATAAGCTTCCTGTAAGATCCTGTTTTTTTCAGCATCATCAAGCTTTGCGACCTCCTCCTTGTATACCGAAATGGTATGCGAGGCCTTGTGCTTGTTCCACCAGTTTGCAAATGTAGGGTAAAGCATCACGGAGAGACCCAAAAGGAATATAATGCCGAAAACAGCTGTAATTATCACATCTCTTTTTTTCTTCATGGCTGCTCCTTTTGAGTTTCTCCCTGATGGCCTCCGGATCTCTCCGGAGGCTCAGGATAATGATTATTCAAGGCATTCCGCCTGCTTGTTCATATCAGTCGTCTAATTCTTCCTTTGTGCGTCTTCTGGATACCAGGTATATTCCTGCCAGTGCTGCTGTAGCGCCGCCGCCCAGTACGAACAGTCTTGTGCCCATGCCGCCGGTGCTTGG
>LVAK01000185.1 GCA_001604035.1 Clostridiales bacterium Firm_05 | reverse complement strand
AAATACACGATCGACGAATTCGACGGCGTTCAGCAGAGAATGTGGCAGATGCTACAATTCACTATCTGGCAGAAATCCTATGAAGACTGCGGTTTCAGAGATCTGCTTGAAGGCTTTCGTAAAATTGCAAAATCACCTGTAATGCGTGATGAAATAATAGATTTGCTTAAATATAAAAAAGAAAATATCGACTTCATCGACGAGCCCGTGCAGGTGGATTATGACTGTCCGCTGGACGTGCATTGCAGTTACACAAGGGATCAGATACTCGTTGCGCTGGATTTCATGAAGCCTGATACCGTCCGTGAAGGCGTGAAGTATCTGGAAAATAAAAAGACCGACCTACTGTTCGTAACGCTCAACAAGTCGGACAAGGACTATTCGCCCACCACCATGTACAATGATTATTCCATCAACAGCGAGCTGTTCCACTGGCAGAGCCAGAGCACAACAACTCCGCAAAGTAATACCGGTCATCGCTACATACATCATCGGGAAATGGGTACCAGCGTGATGATATTTGTCCGTGAGTACAAGAATACAAAGCTGGGTGCTGCTCCTTACACTTTCCTTGGTCTTGCGGATTATGTGAAGTCGGAAGGCTCAAAGCCCATGAACGTGGTGTGGAAACTCCGCAAGCCTATCCCTGCGAAGTATCTTAAAAAGACTAATCAGTTGACGGTGGGATGATATGAAAACAATAAAAGTAGTGGCAGCTGTGATATGCGACTCACTCCAAACAAAAACACGCATATTCGCAACTGCAAGAGGATACGGTGAGTTCAAAGGAATGTGGGAATTCCCCGGCGGAAAGATAGAACCGGGTGAAACTTCGCAGCAATCCTTGATAAGAGAGATACGTGAAGAGCTTGCAACTGAAATAAAAGTGGGCGAGCTTATCGACACCGTAGAATATGATTATCCCGACTTTCACCTGTCCATGGGCTGCTTCTGGTGCGAGGTCATAGATGGAGATCTGGTCTTACTTGAAGCTCAGGAAGCACGGTGGCTAACGAAAGATGAGCTTGATAGTGTGGAGTGGCTGCCTGCAGATTTAGGGTTGGTGGAGAGGATACATAAGGATATTAACTAACGGCATATGAACAAATAAGTTGGAACAGGAGGTACTTGTTATGATAGCAAACGCAGAAAAATACTTGTATTGGAAGACAAATCCAGAATGGTATGACTACGATAATAATGAGCAGCCATATCTTACAGAAAAAGCTCCTGAGAAAGCGCAAGAATCATTTAAGAATTATCTCGAGTTGGTCGAAAGGCAAAAGCAAACAGATATTAGGTTTATCTAAACTGTAGCATAAATGCTATATTTGAAATAATAGTATACCCACGGTTTACTTGCATTTTCCAAAAAGCTATGTTATAATACAGTTGTAGTCAGAACAGGAACGGTCGAAAACGACCTCTGTAACAAGAATTATTATGAAAGGAGTTACCCGAAATGAGACAGTTTACTATGGTATATCTGTATAGCGAACACTATGAAGAAAGTTTCTATCACGAGAGTGAAGAGGCTCTATTTGTGCTGCATACAGATAAACGTAGTGGATAGTCATTTTGGAGAACACTTTCTTTGTGTTGTGATCCATACAAATGATAAACACCGTCTGTATGCAAGCAGACGGTGTTTTTGTTTTCATAATACAAGGAAAGGAGTTGCTTACGATGCCGATAATCGACGTAAAGGCAACAGGTAATAATATCAAAAATATCATAAAATCCAAAGGTTTCAAAATATCTGATGTGCAGACTCGCTGCGGTTTCAATACACCGCATCTATACATGGTCGCATAAGCCTAACTGGTAAGGCAGCAGTTTGCTAAACTGTGAGTAATCGGGATATTCCGATGTCTGAGTTCAAGTCTCAGTACGACCGCCAAAAGCATTGTGCAGAAAATGCACATTACTATGAGTTGTTGTATTATTTGCAACAACTGAAAAATGAACCGTTGCAAAAAACGCAACAGTTGCTGCTAAAATGAGTTGCCGCATATTTTGCGATAACTGACAACAGCTCCCGTCCCGTTACAGACAGGAGCTGTTTTTTATTGAAAAACTCCCCCGAATATGATATAATTATGGAAACTATCGGAAAGGAGCCGCGGCTACTATGATAATACTGATAACAGGTGCTTCGCATACAGGGAAAACGCTTCTCGCGCAGAAACTGCTTGAAAAATACAAGTACCCTTA
>LVAK01000018.1 GCA_001604035.1 Clostridiales bacterium Firm_05 | reverse complement strand
AAAGAGGGCAGGAACCGTCAGATCAGAAAGATGTGCGAGGCTGTAGGACTTGAAGTGGCTCGCCTCAGACGTATCAGCATAGGACCGCTGAAGCTGGGTATGCTCCGCCCCGGAAAGTGGAGAGAGCTTACCGCAGATGAGCTTAGGGCGCTGAGAACTGCCATAGGCAAGGAGAACTGATATGCTGGAGATCCAGGAGAAATTCGGTACGGAAGGCTATGAGGGGCTTCTTGCAAAGCACAGCAATGTTGTAAAGCTCCATATAACCGAGGCTATGGACAGGGGAGAAGCTATCGGATTCATTGCCTATTCATACGAGGGGGATCATACTGTTGTATATGATATGGACGACGGCGGAGATCTCATGCTCTGTGACGGACTTGTCCGTTCAGTGCTATTCAAGAGCTGTCTTAAGGGGATAGGCAAAGCTGTATTTGATATGGATGAAAGCAGGCTTGAAAAGCTGAGAAAGCTGCATTTTTTACTTCCCGGCAGCAACACTGCAGAGAATATCGACAGCTTTATGAACGGCTGCGAGCACTGCAAAAGCCAGAAAAAGGAAAACAACGGCTAAGGCCGCTGCACTTGCTTTTCATTTGGCTTTATCACCGTATAAAACCAATATAATGTATATGAAAGGAGCGATCTGTATTGCCGATACGGATACCATCAGAACTTCCGGCATACAAAACGCTTGGAGAAGAAAATATATTTGTAATGTCCCGTGACAGGGCTGAACATCAGGATATAAGACCGCTGAAGGTTGTGATCCTGAATATAATGCCTAAGAAGATAGAAACTGAGAGTCAGCTTCTGAGACTGCTCAGTAATACTCCGCTTCAGGTGGATATCGACCTTCTGCAAATGGCATCACATACTTCACGGAACACCTCACAGGATCATCTTTCATCTTTTTACAAGACCTTTGATGAAATAAAGGATAACCGTTATGACGGTATGATAATAACCGGTGCTCCTGTAGAACTGCTTGAATATGAGCAGGTGGATTACTGGCAGGAGATAACACAGATAATGGAGTGGTCAAAAAACCATGTGTTTTCAACGCTCTATATATGCTGGGCTGCCCAGGCAGGACTGTATTATCATTTTGGAATACCAAAGTATACTCTGGAACACAAAATGTTCGGCATATTCCCGCATCGGGCAGAGGTAAGCAATTGTCAGCTCCTTAGGGGATTCGATGATATATTCTATGTTCCACATTCAAGGAATACAGAGGTGCGCCGTGAGGATATCGAGCGTATACCGCAGCTTGAGATACTGACTTCATCTGATATGGCAGGAGTCCATATTGTCGCAAACAAGAACGGCAGACAGTATTTCATTACCGGACATTCAGAATATGACAGAGAGACTCTTGCAAACGAGTACAGACGTGATCTCGAAAAGGGAGTTGATATACAGCTTCCCTACAATTATTTCCCGGATGATGATCCTGATAATGTTCCGCTGTTCTCATGGAGATGTACAGCAAATCTCATGTTCTCAAACTGGCTGAATTACTGCGTATATCAGCGTACACCGTATAATCTTGATGAGCTTGAGGTTCGTAACTGGAACTGGGAGACAGATCTATAAGGAGTTTGTTATGGACGAAGAATTAAACTACAGCAATGACAAACCGGATGAAATGCCGGATGTTTCCAGTCAGCCTGAAAGCGGTCAGGGGAATTATATGCCTCCTCCACCGCAGAACGGGTATGGCAATTATCCGCCTCCGCAGAACGGTTACGGCAATTATCCCCCGCCTCAGCAGAACGGTTATGGCAACTATCCTCCACCTCCGCAGAATGGATATGGATACCCACAGAACGGAGGATATCCCCAGCCGGCAAGGAGCATTCCGCCTTCCTCCAACAATGGCATGGCAGTTGCTGCAATGGTAACTGCGCTGGCAAATCTTATCCTTCTGAACAGCTTGCTAAGCTTCATAACGGTGCCGGTTGCGGTAATTCTTGCAATAGCTGCACTTAAGAAAAAGAAGGGCAGCAAGGTGTTTTCGTTTATCGCCATAGGAGCTTCAGTTCTGTCAGCTCTTATCTTTTCAATGTATGTTTACTATGTGGTGAATATATGGCCGGAAGCAGAGTATTTTATTGATAACCGCACTCAGATAGTTGAGGAGTACAACCGTACGGGAGAAATACCTGACCGTTTTGATAAATTCAGAGAAGGAAAGTACAAGCCTCTCTGGCGTATGCTTGGTTTCAAAAGCTTTGATGCATTTTTCGATGATGTTGCAGAGTTTGTTGATGAACTTGATAACAGCAAAAATAAGTATGAGGATAAAAAAGAGGAAAAGCGCAAGGAGCGCCCGACTTCTCCGGATGAGGACTATGGCACCGATGAGCCAGATACAAAGGAAGATCCAACCTACGATTACGATCATAGCGGCGAGGATCTGGTAGTTCTCGGCTGAAAACAGCAGCTATATAAAGCAGGATGTCTTTTTAAAGATATCCTGCTTTTTATTTATATTCACTCAGCAGCTTTGACATATATTCCTCAGTCGAGAGCAGACCGGAGCGGTTATAGCGGTCAAGGCCGAAAAGGCAGTCGGGATCACGGGTGATATAGTTCATTCGTTCATAGCAGGTAAGAGTGACGAGGAAGCCCATTTCACGCAGCACTGGGATACTCTCCCGGGATATATGTCCGAATGGGTATGCAAATACAAACGGGATATATCCGCAGGCGTTCCTTAAACTATTCTGTGTAGTCAGGATATCCTCTGAAAGAGCCTTGCGGTATTCCTCCTCTGATTCGCCGTTAATACGGGCACAACCGTTTCTTTTCCCTGAGACAGAATGCATATCGTATGTGTGATTGCCTATCTCAGCTCTGCCGGAGTATATCAGCTCAGATATATCCTTCCATGTCAGGTAGGAGTAAGCGCTTTTATGAGGATCAGCAGCAGCCAGCGAATCGGTGAAGCGTCCGACTACAGATACTATAAAACGCATATCATACTTCTCAAATAAAGGCAGTGCCACAGAGAGATTATTATAGTGACCATCATCGAAGGTGATGAGGACAGGCTTTTCAGGCAGCTTGCCCTTACCATATACATACTGGACCAGTTCTTCGGCAGATATGGCAGTAAATCCATGCCCTGACAGCCATTTCAGGTCAGAATCAAGCTGTTCGGGAGTAATTACGTATTCTGACGGTTCAGTTCCGAAAACACTGTGATACATTATTACCGGCAGCGGAACCGGGGGTTCATCCGTTTCAGATGCAGATGAGCCTTTCATTGTACGGCTGATAATGAACACAAACGCTGCGGCCATAATGACGATCATATCTATGATCAGGAGTTTGATGAATTTCTTGATATTGCAGCAGGTATACATATTGACCTCCTTTGTACGGCAAAAAATAATGCTAATCAATCTTATGCACAAAATGCCGTAAAATGTCAGAACAAAGAAGATACGGCCGCAAGAAATAATCCTGTCCCCGGATGAATATAATCAAATGAAAGGTTATACTAATGAGGTGAGGATATGACAAGACGCAAACGCCGTAAGATCAGAGGGACGATGAAGATATGTCTGCTGCTTGTGCTTCCGCTTGCTGTAGGAGCAGTTATCAGTGCAGTTCCTTCTCTTTATCAGACAAGCAGACTCAGCAGGGGCAAGACTAATGCGGCCAGAATGGCTGATGAGGAAAAGGAAACGAGGATATACAGTATTCCGGAGCGGGCTGACGATATACTTTCCGGTAGTCTCATTCTGTCTGAGGGATATGGTGCGATAGCGGAGACTGCTTCCGCTGGAGTTGTAAAGCTGAAAAGTCCGCTTGAAATGTTCTCGGATGATCCGGGTGAGAAGCCGTATCCTACGGAATGGGGCGAGGGAGGAGATATCATCCGCAATACCTACCCCCACTATACCGGAACAACATTCATCGATCTTCCCGGCGGCGGTCAGGTGAACAACAAGACTTCAGTGCCGAATGAGGAGCTGCTGAAGGAGAGCGTGATCTTTCCTGACTTTTCCATTGAGGATACCTCTGAACCCCAGGTGCTGATATATCATACGCACACCTGCGAGAGCTTTGAGCCTTATGTCCGTGACAAATTCGATCCTTCATTCAATTACCGCACTACAGACGAAACAAAGAATGTGGTCATGGTCGGAGATGCCATACAGGCTGAGCTTGAAGCAAAGGGCATAGGCGTTATCCACGTAAGGACGATACATGATCATCCTTCCTACAACGGAGCATACGACAGGAGCAGAGCGTCTATAGTGCCGATATTGGAGCAATATCCATCTATAAAGGTAGTGCTGGATATACATAGGGACGCTATTGGCAATGAAAGCACAGCGAATCAGCCCTATGTAGACATAGGCGGCAGAGAGGCTGCACAGATAATGATAATCTCCGGCTGTGATGACGGTACAATGGGGATGCCGGATCATATGAAGAATTTTCACTTTGCCTGTTCGCTGCAGGAGAAGCTTGAAAGCGATCATAAGGGGCTGACGAGGCCTGTTCTGTTTGATTATCGCTGCTACAATCAGGATCTTACGACCGGAAGCCTTCTTATAGAGGTAGGTTCTCATGGCAATACACTTGAACAGGTGCAGTATTCCGGCCAGCTCATCGGATCATCGCTGGGAGAGCTGCTGTGTTCCATGAAGGAGAAAAAATGAGACGAAGGTTTAAAAAAAAGACCGCCATCAGGGCGATCTTCCTGTATCTTTTATTTACCGGCGGTTCATGGATGTTCATAAACTGCTACACAAATTCCTACAACAGGCTTTCCGGAGAGAAGATAGCTCCTGCCAGCCTTGACATGAACGATAACATGGCTTCGTTCACAGTTCTCGAACACAGTGCAGAGGTCGATCTTTCAGTTCTGTCATATGAAAGCAGAGCCTATTGCATAGCCTATCTTTTGTCGCCGGATGAAGTGAGGTCAACGGGCTATCTGATTTCTGTGCTGTGTGATGTCTGACTGTATATCGTAGTAAAAGCTGTTGAGCTCACCTGAGTAGATCAAGGTAGCCCCGGGGAAATTGCGGAAATCGTCAGGCTTGTACAAACAGGCAGGCTTTTCAAGCGGTATGCCGATCTTTTCCATTGTATGGGCTACAAACTGGGAACAGACAAAGCTTTTCTGGCGATCCCATTCGATATTGAAATAAACGGCAAGCAGCCCGAGAAGATTATATGAATATACGCTGCGGTTATCAGCAAAATGCTGTATGATACGATTGTATTCGTTCTTTTGCTCCGGAGTTACCGGTATGCGGTATATCTCGCAGGGGATGAATCCGAATTTACCGAGAGTTCCCTGTCCCACAGTTTCCTTGTTGAAGGTGGCCGGAAGAGGAAAGCGCCGGTAAGTGCGGCAGAAGCTGTACATTTCTGAGAGTGTGACATCACCGGAGAGTGAAACGTGATTATAAGGCTTTTTGGTTATAAATCTGAAAAAGCGTGCAGGCCGTGTGCCGGTCTGAGCAATGATGATATAAATATAGTCCTCCAACCTTTTCGTTCGCCTCCCTTTCAGAAAAAACAGACAGAAATATAAGCTGCCAGTAAAGGAGATGAAGTATCCGGCAAAAAATGCCTGTACCCACCCCTGAAAACAGCTTTATATGCTGTACTTTAAATTATACCATACTTCTGTAAAAAAATCAATACAAATACAAAAATTCCTTTTATTATCTTACAAAGGGATAGCCAGTATACGAAAAAAACTATGTATTCAGTTAACTTCCGATGTCTTTATGCATATAATATATGGAGAACGGCGTGCCGTATGCCGGAAAGCGGTGGAGGAAGGCTATGTGCGGAATAGCAGGGGCGATAAGCTTCTTAGAGGATATGCGTGGGGAAATGAAGAACTGCGAGGCTATGCAGAGCGCCTTGCTGAGGAGAGGACCGGATCAGCGAGGAATAGTCCTTTCGAGAAATGCGGCACTGATACATACAAGACTGGCTGTCATAGATATAAGCGGAGGCCGTCAGCCCATGAGCTGTAGCTGTGGCGACAGGAAGTTCACTATCGTTTACAATGGCGAACTCTACAATACCGATGAACTGCGGCGTGAGCTTTCATCAGATATGTGCTTTGAGACACGCTCCGATACAGAGGTAGTGCTGAAAAGCTATATCATGTGGGGAGAGGAATGTGTTGACCGATTCAATGGTATATTTGCCTTTGTCATATATGATGAGGCGGAGGAACGAGTTTTCATGGTCAGGGACAGGATAGGTGTTAAGCCGCTGTTTTACTGGGAAGATGAGAAGAAACTGGTGTTTGCCTCGGAGATACCGGCACTCCTTGCACATCCTGATATACCTGCCGAAATAGATGAAACAGGAGCGGCAGAGCTCCTGCTCATGGCTCCCGGCCGGACACCGGGCTGCGGAGTGATAAAAGGGATAAAGGAAGTTAAGCCGGGCTGGTGCGGATACTATTCCCACAGGGGACTTGAACTGCGTGAGTACTGGCGGCTGAGTGCCTATGAGCTTCACGAGAACTTTGAGCAGACCGCAGAGCACGTTCGGGAGCTGGTTCTTGATTCGATCAGGCGGCAGCTTGTTTCGGATGTCCCGGTATGCACATTTCTTTCCGGCGGACTGGATTCCAGCCTTATATCATCAGTTGCGGCACATGAACTTAAAAAACAGGGCAGGCAGCTAAGCACATTTTCCGTGGACTATCTCGGCAACGATAAGTTCTTTCAGAAGAGCCGTTTCCAACCGGACAGCGATCCGGAATATATACGTATAATGGCGGAATATCTCGGCTCAGATCATCACTGGCGTACAGTGGAAGTGGCTGAGCTGGTGGATGCTCTTGATGAAGCAGCAGAGGCACGGGGACTGCCGGGAATGGCTGATGTGGATGCTTCACTTCTACTGCTTTGCAGGGAGATAAAGGAGTATGGCACAGTTGCTCTCTCAGGAGAGTGTGCAGATGAGATCTTCGGAGGATATCCCTGGTACAGGGATAAGGATATACGCATGACAGACGGATTTCCCTGGGCACAGAGCACGGCCTATCGCAGCAGTTTCCTTTGCGATAGATTCGCAGAGAGAATAAACTCCTCAGATTATGTGTACAGCGCATACCGCAGGACTGCTGATAATGCGGAGAAGTTGATTTCAGACAATGAAACTGAGGGCAGGATGAAAGAGATGACACAGCTTAATTTCACCTGGTTCATGCAGACGCTGCTGGACAGGAAGGACAGAATGTCAATGTACAGCGGACTTGAGGTCAGGGTGCCTTTCTGCGACTACAGGATAGCTGAATATCTATATAATGTGCCCTGGGAGTATAAGGACTGGCAGGGCCGAGAGAAGGGACTCCTCAGGGAAGCGATGAAGGAATGGCTGCCGGATAAGGTGTTGTGGAGAAAGAAAAGCCCCTATCCAAAGACTCATGATCCGGCATTTCTGGATGCTGTGACAAAGAAGCTGAGGATGATACTTGATGAGGGAACACCAATGACAGAACTGGTTAAACGTGAGGAACTGGAGCGGCTGCTGACACATGAGGATCATGTGCAGTGGTACGGTCAGCTTATGAATCTGCCGCAGACCATAGCTTTTTTTATACAGTTGGATCATTGGATGAAGCACTTTGATATAAAAGTTTAGATCAGCGGAGCGGCACACCACAGAAATAATTGAATAAACAGAAGCAGCTGTAAAGAAAACGGTATTCCTTACAGCTGCTTTTTGTTTTATATGAGCGGTGCGATTATTTTCATAAGGCTGCCTACAAATCTGTAATACAGCTTTTCATTCTTTATTGTCTCAGGTGTCACTTCACGGCATTTGTCCTGTACGTGCAGGAAGTCTGATCTTATGTCGGATATACATGATGTTCGGTACATATATGTTGCACATTCAAAGTGATGATAAAGGCTGCGATAATCAAAATTAATCGTGCCGACAACGGCTTTCTCATCGTCGCATACGCAAACCTTTGCGTGAACGAATCCGGGAGTATATTCAAATATCCGTACACCTGCCTCTTTCAGGGATGTGTAGTGCGTCTTTGCCAGAGCATATGCAGGCTTTTTGTCAGGTATGCCGGGGAGGATTATCCTTACGTCAATTCCTCTCTGAGCAGCGAATTTGAGTGATGATTCAAGCTCACCGTCAAGTATCAGATATGGTGTCATTATATATACATAGCTTTTTGCACGATTGAGAATGTCCATATATACGTTTTCTCCCACTTTATCCCCGTCAAGAGGGATATCGCCATAGGGCATGACGTATCCGTCGGAGTTGTATCTTTTTTCAGTAAGGACAAGATATTTGTCCCATTCAGGATTACGCTCGGTTATGTTCCACATCTGAAGAAACATGAGCGTGAAGCTCTGTACAGCGCTGCCCTTTAGCATTACAGCTGTATCCTTCCAATGGCCGAAGCGTTCAACGCGGTTGATATACTCGTCAGCAAGGTTGATGCCGCCGTTGAAAGCAGTTTCACCGTCTATGACAAGTATCTTTCTATGGTCACGATAGTTATAGTGAGTGGATATAAACGGCCTTATGGGCGCAAATGCACGGCATTTTATCCCCAGCTCAGCCATTCTTTTCGGGTAGTCGAAGCTGAGAGTGGAGATCTCGCACATTCCGTCAAACATTACTCTTACATCGATGCCTTTTGCTGCTTTTTCTGCAAGTATCTTCAATACCCGTCCCCACATATATCCCTCGTCAATGATGAAGTACTCTAAGAATATGAATCGCTCTGCCTTCTGAAGCTCCTCCAGCAGGGCAGTGAATTTATCCTCTCCCTGCGGAAAATACGTTACCTCAGTGTTACTATAGATCGGGAAGCAGCCGGTGCGGTTTATATAACGGCAGAGGTCATCTGTACCGGAATCTGTCAGCTCAGGCTGGCTAAGGACAGCTTGATCCTGGGGAAGGATGTCCTTTGTGGTTTCGATAAGCTTTGATATTGTATAGCGGTGAGCACGATAGCCTACGCTTTTTGTCGTGAACCAGAGAAGGATCGCTCCCGGCAGAGGAAATACGGAGATTATGGCAAGCCAGGTCAGTTTTGCTGATGAATCCATATTGCAGCGGAACAGATAGAACACCATGAGAGTTGTAAAAAGCCCCTGTATCACAGCGAAGTTAGGTACATATTCCGCAAATATGCTGTATATTGTCAGGAACAGCATCATCTGGAAGATCAGCAGCAGTATCATCAGAAACAAACGGCTGAAAATCAGATGGAGAAGTCCTTTTTTGCGGCGTTTGAGAAGGTGTATAGTTTCATCGTTATGCAGCATAAACATCCTCCTTTGTATGATGTGACATGAGAGCGTTTGTATAAAAGCTAACGCTCCACTAAGTGTGAAGCGCTTATAATATTAAGTATTTACTTCTGTCTGTATAAATACTGGCGACACGCTGAACAGCGTTTGTAACGCAAGCGGCAGCTGAATGAACAAGCAAAGTGCCGTAAGCGAAAGCAGATTAACGTTTTCGTAGAAAGTGAACGAGCTTGCGAGTGTCAACGT
>LVAK01000184.1 GCA_001604035.1 Clostridiales bacterium Firm_05 | reverse complement strand
GGACAGATCTTATTGGCTAATTCGGTTGCCGAATCGAGAGTGAAGTCGCCGGATATTATAGCCTTTCCGTCTGTAATGGGCGCATTTACTGTCGGGGAACTGATAAGCTCTCCGTTGTACCATATAGATATGCAGGAGTTGTTTTGGAATGCCTCTGCTGTGGCATCAGCGAAAGCATTTTTGCCTTCGGAATCCAGTTCCAGAGACACAAAGTATTGTAAATTGCCTTCTGGATCTGAATTGCAAACTGGTTCAGCACGAACAACGTTTTTTTCAGTTAGAATGATCTCTCCGTTGGGATTGGTGCCCATCCTGAATGTCAGAATGGGTTCAGTCTCGATATCTGCGTCAGTTGTTTCAGCAACCGTTGTCTCGGAGGAAGAAGAGGAGGACTTGCCGGTGCTGCCGCATCCGGTCAGTACAAGGGCAGACAGAATTGATAACGCAAGTATTTTTTTCATGTTTCTCTCCTTTTTGTCAGTTCTGTTTGTCGAAATAAATACGTGGAACACGCTTTGAAATGCCGCAGACCACTTCGTAGCCGATAGTGCCGTACACAGCGGCAAGGTCGTCTGCTGTGATGATATCGTCTCCGTCACGGCCGATAAGGGTAACGATGTCGCCGGACTTTGCCTCCGGAACATCGGATACGTCTATCATGAGCTGATCCATGCAGACTCTTCCGACTATCCTGCATCTCTTTCCGTGGACGAGTATCTCACCCTTTGAGCTGAGAAGGCGTGAATAGCCGTCGGCATAGCCTATGGTCACAGTGGCAATACGCATTTCCTCCGGTGAGGTGAAGGTCCTTCCGTAGCTTATGCAGGTGCCTGCGGGAACAGTCTTGACCTGGGAAATGACAGCTTTAAGCTCCATGACCGGCTCAAGTCCCTCGGGGATATCGAGGCTGATATCCGGGTGCAGGCCGTAGATAATGATGCCTGCACGGGAAAGAGTGCTGCGTGAGCTGTTTCTGTAGCAGGTCGCAGCGCTGTTCATAAAGTGTATATGTGGCAGCTTTATACCCATTTCGAGCAGCGCATCGTATGTATCTGTGATGAAATTTTCCTGCTTGTCGGTATATGCCACGTTATCGGGAGCGTCGCTGTCAGCAACGGCGAAGTGTGTATATATGCCCTCAACAGAGAGTCCCTCCACCTTTGTCATATCTGCGATCTCCTTTGCACAGTCCTCGGGACGATCGTAGCGCAGACCGATTCTTCCCATGCCGGTGTCTATCTTTACATGACAGCGGACCTTTCCCGGACTGTTATGGCAGAGTGCCTTTGCATATTCAGTGGACACAACGCCCTGGATTATATTGTTCTCTGATATCTCATGGGCGTATTCCGGCGGAGTATAGCCAAGGATGAGTATCTCTGCTGCCGGACAGTATTCTCTTACGGCAATTGCTTCATCGAGATTTGATACGGCGAAGTACCTGATGCCGCATTCTTCTGCGAGACAGCAGACTACTCGTTCGTAGCCGTGACCGTAAGCGTCAGCCTTTACGACAGCCATTATCTCGGTGCCCGCAGAATTTAGGCCCTTTATCACTTCTATATTTTTTTTCAGCTGTCCGAGGGATACTTCTGCCCATGCTCTTTTCAGGTAAGGTTTCATATGAATGTTGTCCTTTCTATAAATGAGGCTGCGGCCAAGCCGTGCCTTGATAGCAAATTTAAAACAAATTAATTACAAGTTAAAAAACACCTTGAAATATGTACAGCGATATGTTATAATCTTATTGTATGTGTACTATTATGCAAGGTGGGAGGGATCTTATGCTTACATCGCTTGTTTCTGAGCTTCCGGTAATATCTCCGGCGGAAGCAGTCTTTCCTGCTGAAAGAACTCTCTGCATAACCGGCCACCGTGAGAAGAGCATCATCCCTTATCACGATCTGCCGATATACCGTGAGCTCACTGCTTCTGCGGTAAAGCTCATGCTGTGTCGTTATATCGATATGGCGGCCGAACGTGGTTATGAGTGGTTCATAAGCGGCCTTGCCACAGGGACTGACCTTTGGGCGGCTGAGTACATCATAGAGAAAAAGCGGCTAAACAGCAGAATAAAGCTTGTCGGAGCAATGCCGTATCTTCGCCATGCCGACCACTTTTCAGCTGCTCAGCGGAAGCTTCTTGAAAAAGTTGAAAAAAACTGCGACTGCCTTGTAAGTGTGAACCAGGATCCGCAGGCTGTGTATAACAAGGGGCCGGGAAGGAATCTCTACCGTGACAGGAATTACTTCATGGTGGATCGTTCTTCGGCGGTCATCGCCTTTCTTGATGACAAGCAGAGCTGGTCGGGAACACGCCAGACGGTGAATTACGGCTACCGGACAGGCCGTCTCATAAAGAGCTTCAGCCTTGACGATGTATACCGCATAATAGATGAAAGCAGTGCTGATATCCGGGAAATAAGCCGGAATATAGCCTTTCTTGAGAATGTGTTCGATCTTCCGTACTGAACGGAAGTGAATCGTTATTTATTATTATAGCACAATCACAGGATTTTGCAAGCCTTTTGATAAATATACTTTCAAAACCTTTTTCAACAGATTGTTGAATCTGTAGTTTAAACATTCATAGTTGAAACAGAATGTTGAAAATGTGGAAAAGTCTGTTGATAACCGATACTGAGCGGATCAGTTTTAACTTGTCCATTTGGAAAATATTTTTTATTCACTTTATGGCGAATTTTTTCGGATAAGCTGTTATACGAAAAGTTGATGATAAAAAAATAATGCAAAATGTAAAAAAAGGAGACGATCATTATGGCAAAAAAGAAAAGCGGAAGCATTGCAGTGCCCTTCCTTGCAACTATCTTCATAGGCCTGCTAATCCTCGGCGGAGCGGTATTCTTTATTTACCGCCATTGGTTCAAGAAGGACGATACTCCCCCTGCACCGAAGCCCCGTGATGTGAAGATCGTGTCATATGAGGACAATCATACTGTGCTGTTTATCCTCGATGAGCCGGAGCAGAAATGCAACGCCACATTTGCACTTATGAGGTCTATCCCCAAGGACAGAAGTATGCTCTTCCTCGGCATCCCCAGCAATACTATTGCGGTCATTGACGACCAGCAGCAGAGCCTTAAAGGTGCATACGAAAGAGGCGGCGGAGCTTCTGCGGCAGCGTTCGTATCCGATATTATGGGCGTTGATGTCGATAAGTATATGATATTCGATTCAGAGTCCTTCAAGACTACCTGCGATAAGCTGGGATGTGTAACATACCCTGTAGATGTTGAGATATCCGGCATGAAGCACGACGGAACTCCTCAGGAGCTCAACAGCGAGCAGATGGAGACCTTCATAACATACTCCCTCTTCCCCGGAGGAGAGGCTGACCGTGCATTCCGTTCAGCACATATGATATCCTATATGGTGAACGGTACCGAAGGCACATATATTGCAGACAACATCGACAATTTCTTCAATGAGATCATAAACACCGT
>LVAK01000183.1 GCA_001604035.1 Clostridiales bacterium Firm_05 | reverse complement strand
TCAAATCCGCTTCCGAGGAGAGCTGTGATGCCGGCCTTCTCGAACTTCTCACGGTATGCCCACTGCCACTTGTACTCGAACTTTGCAGTATCAAGCGGCTCATAGTTTGCTGTATCAACATAGTGTGTCTTGGTTGCAAGGCAGGCATCCATGATTGTGAGATCCTGATAGGGAAGTGCCAGATTCAGCACTACATCAGGCTTGTAGCTCTCGATAAGTGCAATGAGCTCATCCACATTGTCTGCATTTACCTGAGCAGTCTCAATGACTGTATTTGTTGTAGGCTGGAGCTTTTCCTTGAGGGCATCACACTTGGACTTTGTCCTGCTGGCGATCATTATTCCCTCAAATACCTCGCTGTTCTGACAGCACTTGTGAATTGCTACAGAAGCTACGCCTCCGCAGCCGATTATCATACATTTTCCCATTTTTGATTCCTCCATATATTTTAATAATATTTATGCATTACATACAACGTAATTTAATGAATAATACCAACGCTAATCCTCCGACAGCGGCAAATAAAACATAGAAAATTATCTTATGGATCGTCTCCTTAGGACAATAGAAATTCTTGGGCTTGTCCGGATCAATATACAGCTCAACATAGTCGCCAACATTGAACCGGCAGAAGGAAGAAGAAAAACTGCTTCTTGTCTCGAATGTCTCTCCGCCGTATGTGTAGCCGAAAACAGGATGGTAGGAGATGTGACCGTCACTGTCACGGTTTTCAGCCATCCTGACTACCTCTGCCTCAACAAGCTCTGTACACTTTTTTTTGGATATTGCCATCGAAATAAGACCTGCTATCCCTACAAACGGAAATATGCCGATCAGAATACATATAATAATATTCATTTTCTGCCTCATGCCAGGTCTTCCGACGAGTCTGTATCTTCATTGTTCCGCCTCATACACAGTACCATAAACACAGCCATTGCTGCGCCAAGTATGAACACTGCGACGAGGATACCTGTTGAATACTTTGTGTTGGTCACATGGCCGATTCTCGGAGCGCTCTGATAAGGATCACCGTCCGATCTTTCAACAGCGTTCACCTTTCCCTCGTAGTCCTCATCGTACATCCTGTCATAGGCGACCTTTATCTTGTCACCCTTCTTGTCTCCGTTTGCCGCAGGCACACGATAGGTCTCAGTCTGTCCGCCGGCATAGGTTATATCGACCAGGGCGGTGAAGTATAGATCAGTATATGTGAGCGAATCGTCATTGAAGCCGGAATAGGTCTTGAAATCCTTTATCGGTACTTCCGTGACGAAATATCTTCCCGGCTCGTTCTGGTAATCATCATAGTCCTTGTTGTACCAGTCGTGTTCAAATCCTCTTGCAGCAAGATAGCTGAAAAGGAGCAGAACAAATGCGATTGCCATTCCTGCAAATATTTTAAGGTCTTTTCTTTTTTTGAATATTTTATTCATTGTTTATTCCTCGGTTCAGATATGATCATTTTTCATTCATTTGATCAATCGTATATGGTATGAAAATATAAGACGGTTAAAAATGCTCCTAATCCAATAATCAGCCAATCAAAGTTTGATCTTGACTTACTCTCTTTGGGACAATAAAAAACCTTAGGTTTATTCGGATCGATGTATAATTCAAGCTTTTCACCTATCTCAAAACTAAGAGCAATCGAATAGTAGTTGCTTTTCACTGTGTACTTCCGTCCTTTATATGCATAACTAAAGGTCGGGTATTTATCATAGCGATAGGTATAATAGCAATGACCTTTGCGTACCTCTGTTTTTCTTTCAAAAACAACGGTTGCCTATACAGTTTCTGTACATCTGCTTTTCTTTATCCTCGACTGTATCCGTAATATCCCCCCCAAAAAACAGGATCAATATACCTACTATTAATTCTTTTTCCATGTTTCCCCATTTATCCCATCATTTAACATACCATAAACGCAGCCATTGCTGAGCCATGTATCAATAATACTCCATTTCCACAAGCTCTTCTTCAGGCTTATTGCGGTTCTTTATAGTTACGAGGAGAATTATTCCCGATATCAGCATACCTGCACCGCCGATGCCTCCGAATAAACAGCACAGAACAAATGATGTCTTTTCAGAGGGAACGTATATCTTTGTCGGATCATCCGGATCGATATACAGCTCGACTTCTTCCCCGACGCTGAATTCAGCCGGTGATGAGGAGGTATTGCTACCGGTTATATATTTGTGGTCATTGTAAACGTATTCAAATACTGCCTGATACGTGACTGAGCCGTCGTCAGAGCTCTTCCTCGGACGATTCTCGCATACAACAGCAGTAAGCTTCTCCGTACACCTGTTCTCACGCTTCTTATCGCCAAGATACAGTGTCAGTGCAACTATAACAAACACTGAGCAAAAGAGCATGATAAAAAGCATGATAATAATATCCGCACGGATATTCTTCTTGTTTGGCGTACTGCCGTCATACGTCTCATAAGACTCATACGGCTTGGTGTCGTCAATTATCGGTCTTTTCATAGCATATCCTCCGAGCCTTTCCGGCTCAGTTAAAACTGTCGTATTGTTATGACAGAGCAAGCAGCATTTCTCTTATTATCTTGCAGGCAACTGCCGTAGAAACTCCGCTCTGATCGTAGACCGGACTGAGCTCGTTCACATCACAGCCCACTATATTAAGACTGCTGCAAACAAGTGTAAG
>LVAK01000182.1 GCA_001604035.1 Clostridiales bacterium Firm_05 | reverse complement strand
AATAAATCAAAGGCTACTACAAGAATACCGATCGGTGCTAAGCTCACTAAGGGCAGAGGCGCTGGCAACAAGCCAGAGATCGGACAGCGCAGCGCTGAAGAGAATCGTGACGAGATCGAGACACATCTCAAGGGCGCTGACATGATCTTCATCACAGCCGGTATGGGCGGCGGTACTGGTACCGGCGCAGCTCCTGTTGTTGCTAAGATCGCTAAGGAAATGGATATCCTTACAGTTGCTGTTGTTACAAAGCCTTTCCTCTTTGAGAGAGAGCAGAAGATGGCTCAGGCTGAAAAAGGTATCGCTGAGCTGAGAAAGTATGTTGATTCACTTATCGTTATCCCAAATGAAAGACTTCTCGTTGGTCAGGATAAGCCCCTCACAATGATGCAGTCATTTGCACTTTCTGATGAAGTTCTCAAGACAGGTGTCAAGAGTATTTCCGATCTTATCGTTGAAGAGGGATACATAAATCTCGACTTCGCAGATGTATCTACTATCATGAAGGGCGCAGGATACGCTCATATGGCTATCGGACACGGTTCAGGCAAGGACAAGGCAAGAGATGCAGCTCAGGCAGTTATCTCCAGCCCGCTGCTTGAGACATCTATCTCCGGTGCTAAGAGACTCCTTATCAATATCGCAATGTCAGAGGATATCCTTTCATCCGATGTTGATGCAGCTACAAAGATGATAACAGATACTGCAGCAGACGATGTAGAGTTCATCTTCGGTACAGCCTTTAAGGAGGATATGTCCGACGAGATGACTATCACAGTTATTGCAGCAGGATTTGATGACGAAGTTGATCCGGATGCTCTTCCTGTTGAGAGCAACGAGGATGACGTTATCTCTATCGAGAATCCTCTCATTGACGGCCTTGGATTCGGCAGCAGCAATGCTCCAAAGACTCCTTCATCCAACCAGGATTATGACCTTGATGATATCTTCAAGATGCTCGGTAACTAATTAAAATATGTGAAGGCTTCCCATTTCGGGAAGCCTTTTTTGTTTACCAGTAGTATATTTCAACTAATTATTATAGTAAAATGCACTAAAATCAACGAAAAAATTCTACATATTAATAGTTGAAATAATATATTGAATCTGTTATAATATATTAAAGGCAAATTTTTTCCTTGAATTTTTTAACCTCGGTCAGCCCGGGGGGAATGGAGTCTATCATGAGCGAACCAACAGTATTAAGAGAAACCGGTTTCGGTCAGAAGGGATATAACAAAGAAGATGTTCTTACTTATCTTGATGAACTGAATACTAAGATCGTTTCACTTGAGGATGAACTTAAAAACGCCAAGGAATCCGGCGCATCTGCAGATCCTCAGGAGATTATAAAGACACGCAATCAGATGGAAAACCTTCAGGAGAAACTCAATAACTCTAATAATGCTCTCAGAGCTGCTAAGAAAGAGAATGAGGAACTCAAAAAGAAGATAGAGGAAGATCAGAAGCTTATCAACCAGCTCAAGGCTGGCGGTCCTGGTGCTTCAGCCGCTGCTGCTCAGGCAAATGCTCAGACAGCTGCTGCACTTGAAGCAGCTAAGAAGGAAATAGATAATCTCAAAAATCAGCTCAAGGCTGCTGAGGCTAAGTCTGCCGGCGGAGCTAATGCTCAGGCAAACGCTCAGTCTGCTGCTGCTCTCGAGGCTGCAAAGAAGGAGATAGATGCTCTCCGCACCCAGCTCAAGGCCGCTGAGGCTAAGGGCGGCGCTGCTGTACCTGCCGGCAAGGAAGGCGCAGAGCTTGCTAAGGCTAAGCAGGAGATCGCTAAGCTTACTTCTGACCTTAATGCCAAGTCCAAGGAGCTTGCAGATAAGACTGCTGCTCTTGAGGCTAAATCCCGTGAGTCATCTGACAACGCTTCAAAGGTAAATCAGGTCGATTCTCTCCTCGCAAGCAAGGATACAGAGATCGCCAAGCTCAAGGAAGAGATAGAGGATCTCAAGGAGAACGGTGGAAATATCATTCCTTCCTCCTTCGATATGGGTGCTCTCTTTACTGAGGCTCAGAAGACAGCCGGAAAGATCACTATAGAAGCTCAGAAGAACGCTGATAAGGTAACAAGAGAGGCTAATGCTAAGGCAGAGCAGATCCTCAAGGATGCTAATTCCGAGGCTGAAAGAACTATCGCTAACGCAAATACTACAGCTGAGGCTTGCATCAAGGAGGCTAACGATCAGGCTAAGGCCACTGTTGATGATGCTAATTCTCATGCAGATAAGGTAAATGCTATGTCTGCAACTGTACGCAGTATGCTCCTTAACGAGATTGATAGCGTTAATACAAAGTTCAACGATATCACATCTGTTCTTACTCGCCTTACAAACCAGGCTACTGACAGAATGAGCGAGGCTCAGCTCATCGTTGGTGAGGCAAAGAAGACTATTGATACAGCTGATAATGGTGTTATAAAGAAGGGTGAAGCTCCTAAGGCTGATTTTAAGCCAACTGAGGCTCCGAAAGCATCACTTTCTGATCTCAGCTCAGTTTCGCCTGCTGTACTTAATTCCAAGAACGATTCATTATCCGGATCAAACTCAAATAGTTATTCACAGAGCAATAATAAGCCGGCTCAGGCTCCTGCACAGGAACAGCAGAAGCAGGCTCAGCCATCCAAGAAGAATAACTTCAGCTTCGATATGGCAGAACTCCTTAAGGCTGCCGAGGAAGAGGCTGCAAAGAATCCTGAATCATAAACGAACTACCGCTCTTCTGTCCGGTTTCTGCCGGACAGAAGTTCAGCGGCTAAACTTTTTATAAACTTTATTGCTGATTTGTCGGCAATGCCCGGAATGTTGGTGGATATCTTGCTTGATTTGGATTTCAATTTGAATGAATTCTGTGGTAAAACTGATGAGGAGCTTGCGTTGCTGGCCAGAAATGACAGAAATGCGGCGGCTGTTCTTATGTCACGTTACTCGAAGCTTATTTCTATTAAATCGGAAATTTACGCAAAGTCTGAAACCGACAGCGATGACCTGCGCCAGGAAGGACTTATGAGTCTTTTCAGAGCGATAATGTCCTTTGATACGGGTAGGAATGTCAAGTTTTGCACTTATGCAGAGGTATGTATCGTCAATCGTATGAGAACTCTGGCAGCAAGAGTAAAGAATAATCCTATTGTTTTTGAGAATATCGATGACAAGAACGATGAAAAAGAACTTGCCGTGGAGGAGACACCGGAGACTATTTATCTTTATAAGGAGCTTATTTCAGAGCTTTTGGACGGTATGAATTCTCTCCTTACACCAGTTGAAAGGACAGCGCTTGAATTCAGCATGGAAGGGATAAGCTACCGTGCTGCTGCAAAAAGAATGGGGATAAGTGAAAAGTCAGTGGATAATGCGATACAGCGTGCAAGAAGGAAGCTCCGTTCACTGATGATCAGATTGAATATGACCGTGTAGCTCAAAAAGAGCATTGTTTTACAAAGATGTAGGTGGGAGTCCGACCATGGTCCAAATATTTTAAGCGAGGTATATAAAAATGTACGAAGACAAGACATTAGTCTGCAAGGAATGCGGCAACGAGTTTATTTTCTCCGCAGGCGAACAGGAATTTTACGCTGAGAAAGGCTTTGTAAATGAGCCTCAGAGATGTAAGACTTGCCGTGACGCAAGAAAGAATGCAGGTAAAGCTGAAAGAGTTATGTACACAGCTACTTGTGCTTCATGCGGCGGTGAGGCAAAGGTTCCCTTTGAGCCTAAAGAGGGAAGAGCTGTATATTGCAGCGAATGTTTCGCTAAAATGAACGAAGCCTGATCAACAACTATTGATTTCGGCGATGAATTGTTTATTGCCGGAGGTTGTAACTGAGAAACCGGAGAATATTGCGGTTTTGTCAGTGTGTAAAGGGTGGGGAAAAATGGATGTAACTATGGAGGCAATCATTGGCTTTATTCCTGATGCTGACTGGACATTGCAACGTTTTTCCAGGAGATATGGTATGCACTGTCTGGGATGTCCGGCATCATGTGGCGAGTCTGTCAAGAAAGCTTGTGACATTTGCGGAACCGACCCCGATATGCTCGTTGAAAAAGCTTAATGATTTTTGCGAAAAAATAGTCGCTAAAGCGATTCCGCATTATATTGCGGAGATGTCCGAAAGTAATTGGGGCGTGTCGTTTCCGGCACGCCTGAAATTTTATGTCTACAGGAGAACTATATGCTCGATTCGAGATTGAATAAATGTGCAGAGTTAGTCAGCGGTAAAGGTACGGCGGTAGATGTCGGTACGGATCATGCGCTTCTGGCTTCGGAACTGATAAAAACAGGAAAATGCAGCAAGGTCATTGCTTCGGATATAAAGTCCGGCCCGTTGGATGCCGCAAGAAGAACCGTAGAAAAGTACGGTATATCCGACAATGTTGCACTGATCCTTTCTGATGGACTGGATGAAGTGCCGCTTGACGGCGTGACCGATATAGTCATTGCCGGAATGGGCGGTGAGACAATAGCCGGGATTATCGAAAAAACCGCTGTTGATAGATACGATCAGGAAAAAATGCGTTGGATCTTGCAGCCTATGACCAAGCCGGAATTTCTCCGGAAAAGGCTCTGCGAATTCCAGATGCAGATCGTTGAGGAATATGCGGTAGAGGACGGCGATAAGCTTTATGTGATAATGGTCGCTGAGTACGATCCGGATTTCCGCTATCTGACCGAGTTTGATTCACTGTATGGCTTTTTTG
>LVAK01000181.1 GCA_001604035.1 Clostridiales bacterium Firm_05 | reverse complement strand
ATAGAAATCTCCCATAAGGCTGTTGAGCTGTTCTATTGTCTTTGAATCAAGCTGTGTAACGTAATCGCTTACGCTGTAGTATTCAGTCTGGATGTGGTCGTAAAGAGTCTGGAGCTCTGTATCCTCAGATTCAAAGCTGTACTCATGGGCTTCGTTTACAAGAATGAGACTTCCACGCTTCATATCCTTCTGTGAGAAGGTCTCGGTGGTGAACTGTGGAGCTGTAGCCACTACAGTTTCAGAAGCAGAACCGATTATAGCCTTTGTATCGCCGCTGCTCTGGAGATCATCCACAATAGTCTGATCTGTCTCGCCCTCCGATTTAGTGGAAGAAGTTGAACTGCTGTCCGATTTTCCCTTGTCGCCGGAACAGCTTTTTGCACATGATGCAAGTATAACTATCAGAACAATAAGAACAAGAACCGCTGCAACGATACGGTCGTATCTGACATGATAGCTTTTTGAAGCACTCTGTCTGCGGCGGGCTCTCCGCTTATTTCCGTTATTCATAAAAAGAGATCGCTCCTTGAACCTTGTATAGGTTAGTAATTCTAATATAATAACTCCAGTAGGAGAAAATGTTTTTATATCAATTGAATTATATTATACCACAAATAATTGTAAATGTAAAGAGTTTTTTTATGATTTTGCTGAATTTTTGCAGGTTTTTTCGTCAAAAACTTGTACAGCTCTTTGAATTTGCACAAAAAAGTATGAATCAAATGTAAATATTACACAAAGATATATCAAGCTCACTCAGTATTGCGGCGGCGGAATTCTGTTGGTGTACAGCCCTTATGCTGCTTGAACTGCCGCATGAAATAGGATTCGCTGTCATAGCCGCACTCCACAGCTATCTCTGTTATCGGCATATCCGTGCTTTTAAGCAGCTCTGCCGCATACATCAGACGGCTCTCAATGACATCCTGCCGGCAGGTCACTCCGAAGGCCTTGAGATAGAGCCTGTGGAAATAGGTATGGCTTATTCCCATTTCGCTGCATATCTCATCCGTTGACCATTGGTTCACCGGATCGTCGTATATTGCCTCACGAAGAGCCTTCAGCTCATTGTATCTCGGTATGTCCTCGCCTCCTGATACAGTCTGTCTGCCGGGATCATCGCTTATCGCAAGGAATATCAGCCTCATGGCAAGCTCCATGAATTCGCTGCGATATTTTCCTTTGTAAAGCGACCTGGATTTTATATTTCTCATAAGCGCTGCAACAGTCATAGGCTCCTTTAGTTCCACCGGTACATCCAACGGAAGATTGATTGAAGCTGCATACTGCCTGTCAGCAGCAGAAGAACGGAATGATATATAATCATAAACAAGCTTTCCTCCCTCTGCCGGAAGGAAGCTTCTCCTGTAGCCGCTGGTGGATACCATGGCAGTGTATCCGGCAGCCTTTATCTCCTTGTCACCTGTCTTCATTATCACGGGTGTACGGAAAACAAATAGCACTGTATCCGAACCGTAATTCTCATCCGGTATCCTCTGCCGGCAGTTCAGCTTTATACTGTTTATCTTCACAATAACACCTCCTCTTTTTATTATATCACTTTCCGCACTTTTTTGCAACGGCGAATATGTATAATCTCCGTTTTTTATCACATAATATATCCAGACCAATACAAGGTCACTATCAAACTCAACAGGAGGCGCTTTATGGAACATCAGAAGAAAAACGAGTGCATAAAATGCAGCGTATCTCAGTGCAGACACAACATGGTGTCAGAGGGCTATTGCTCCCTTGACAGCATCTCCGTAGGCACACACGAGGCTGATCCTACAGTTCCGGAATGTACAGACTGCAATTCCTTCGTCAAGAGAACCGGCTGCTGCGACTGATAAGCCTGTATTTCCGGAAAAAGGCGGATGTCACTCCGCCTTACATATTGTGCAATATCAATAAAACCGGAGGCTCATTCCGGTCATATCAGAAAAAATCCTGCCATTGACTTGCATTAGTTTCTGTTTTATAGTATAATTATTATCAAGGTAATTCTAACGCCTTAAAGCTGTGTGCAAAAGCTCCACTCTCAGCACACAGTATTCTAAGTCAGGAGGCTGATAACTATGTTCGATAAAACTATGACTTTTTCCGTCAATGAGGATAAAGAGGCTGAACTCAAGAAGAACCTCACTATCATCTATGACGCTCTGACTCAGAAGGGCTATAACCCTATCAATCAGATCGTTGGTTATATACTGTCAGAGGATCCGACCTACATAACCACATACAATAACGCAAGAAGCCTCATCCGCCACATTGACCGTGACGAACTTCTTCAGGTACTTGTAAGGTCATATCTCAATTCATAAAGCTTCTGCAAAAGCTTCCGCACAAGGTCGATATGCAGCGGTAATATATGTAAACAGCGCCGGATGTTCAGCAATACTGAACGCCGGCGTTTTTATTTTTTTGCATGGAATATCTTTCACAGCATACTCCAGAGCTTTGTACATACAATATATCTGCGGAGTTGTTCCGCACTTTATGCAAAGGAAAGATAGTATGCAAAGGATCATTCCGGCAGCAGCAGTTCTCACCGCAGCCATTGTGCCCTGCTCAGCAGTTTATGCGGCAGATACCACTAAGAAAGGCTACGGTCAGGGTACTGCTGTTGACAATACGAACCGCCCCTGCGGAGCTGTTGAATTCAACAGCCGTTACGGCGGTCTGGACGCATTCGCCCTGTCAGAAGATGATAAACGTATTATCATATCATTCGATCAGGGCTATGAAAACGGATACACTGAAAAGATCCTCGATACTCTGAAAGAAAAAAACGTAAGCGCAATATTTTTCCTCACAGGAGATTACGCAAAAAAAGAACCGGAACTCGTAAAAAGAATGATAGCAGAGGGACATACTCTCGGCAATCACGGCATGACTCACGCAAGCCTGCCGACACTTTCCGATAAAGCTGCCAGAGAGGAGATAATGTCGCTCCACAACTATGTGATAAACAACTACGGCTATCAGATGCAGTACTTCCGGCCGCCCTGCGGAGAATATTCTGAAAAGGCTCTTGAGATCACTCAGGACTGCGGATACAAAACGCTGTTCTGGAGCTTTGCCTATGTTGACTGGAAGACAAACTCTCAGCCGGATCCGGACGAAGCTCTCAGAAAGCTGACCGATTCCGCTCACGGCGGAGAGATACTGCTCCTCCATTCAGTATCAGCAACAAACGCTCAGATACTGGGTGAGCTCATAGATTCTCTCAGAGACAAGGGATATACAGTGTAGCACCGCTCCGGAGCCAAGGGCAGCCAAGGCTCCGGATATCCCTTGACATTTCAGCTATGCTGTGGTATAATTCATTCATCACCGCCGGGTGAAAATGCTGAAAGCATTTGTCTGTACATCGTCAGGCCTAAGAAGATGTACCGACAAGTGCTTTTCTTTTGGAGTGTGTTCAATGTCTAAGATAACAAGCTACTTTTCAAAGCTGGAGATAGGTCTATGGCTGTTCGCTGTTGCAATGATAACAGGCTCTGCACTGTTATTCGGAGGAGGCAGTCTGCTTACAATTATCGCTTCCGTCATAGGAGTTACTTCTATCATCATAAACGCAAAGGGCAATCCCCTGGGACAGCTCCTGATGCTGTTCTTTATTGTATTCTACGGCTATATCTCATGGCGATTCTCGTATTACGGAGAGATGATGACATATATGGGCATGACCGGACCTATGGCTGTTTTCTCTCTGATATCATGGCTGCGGAATCCCTTCAGGGAAGGAAAAGCTGAAGTAAGAGTCAATACTCTGAAACCGCAGGAGATCTTTTTCCTTTGCTTCCTAACTGCGGCTGTCACAGTTCTGTTCTTCTTCATTCTCAGATATTTCAACACTGCCAATCTTATCCCCAGTACGCTTTCAGTCACTACCAGTTTCGCTGCGGTATATCTCACCTTCCGCCGCAGTGCATATTTCTCGCTGGTATACGCTATGAACGATACAGTACTCATGATCCTGTGGGGACTGGCATCATTCACTGACAGCTCGTACATATCTGTAGTTATCTGCTTTCTGATGTTCCTCATAACCGATATCTACGGCTTCATAAGCTGGAAGAAAATGAAACGCCGCCAGGCACAACAGGAATTATATCCCTCTTGACATTTCAGAACGTTTGTGCTATAATATCTATAGAACATATTTTCGGAGGTGAGATTTATGTCTGCTGACAACAGGATATATATAGCTATCGACCTGAAATCATTTTACGCTTCAGTGGAATGTGCGGCAAAAGGTCTTGATCCGCTGGATACGAACCTTGTCGTTGCCGATCCCTCACGCACTGAAAAAACTATATGCCTTGCCGTCTCACCTTCACTTAAATCCTATAAGATACCTGGACGTGCCAGACTTTTTGAAGTCATACAGCGTGTAAAAGAAGTTAACTCTCAGCGACTGAGAAATGCTCCGCAGAGAAGATTCACAGGCAGCTCATGCTCCGACAAAGCGCTGAAAAGCGATCCCTCGCTGGAGCTTGATTACATAGTTGCTCCGCCCAGAATGGCTGAATATATGCGTGTGAGCACTGAGATATACAACATTTATCTGCGTTATATCGCTCCCGAGGATATCCATGTGTACTCAATAGACGAGGTATTCATCGACGCTACAAACTACCTTAAAACATACCGTATGAATGCTCATGAGCTTGCGATAAAGCTCATACGTGAAGTGCTTAGCGAAACTAAGATAACTGCTACTGCCGGTATTGGCACTAATCTGTATCTTGCCAAAGTCGCTATGGACATTGTTGCAAAGCATATGCCTGCCGATAAGGACGGTGTGCGTATAGCTGAACTGGACGAAATGACATATCGCCAGAAGCTCTGGACTCACCGCCCCCTCACTGATTTCTGGCGTATAGGACGTGGATATTCAGAAAAGCTTGAAGCTAATGGGATGTATACCCTCGGCGATGTGGCAAGATGCTCTCTCGGCGGAAAGTATGACCGTTTCAATGAGGAGCTGCTGTACAAGCTCTTCGGCATAAACGCAGAGCTGCTCATCGATCATGCATGGGGCTGGGAGCCCTGCACTATCGCTGATATAAAGGCATACAAGCCTGAAAATAACAGTATAAGCTCCGGACAGGTGCTGCAAAATCCATATGAAACAGAAGCCGCAAAGCTGGTCATAAGAGAAATGGCCGATATGCTGTCACTTGATCTGGTAGACAAGGGACTTGTTACCGATCAGATAGTTCTCACCGTCGGATATGATATAGAGAATATGAAAAACGGCTTCCGCCAGAACGTATTCCACGGGCAGGTGACATCTGACCACTACGGAAGAAAAGTCCCGAAATCCGCTCACGGTTCTGTCAATATCGGCAGATACACCTCCTCATCAAAGCTTATCCTCAATGCCGTCAGTCAGCTTTTCGACAAGATCGTCGTAAAGGATCTGCTCATCAGAAGAATGTACGTGGTCGCTAATCATGTAATACCAGAAAAAAATATCCCTGAAGAGGAGGCCTTGCAGCTTGACCTGTTCACCGACTACGAAGAAGAAGCACGCCGTAAAGAAAAGGAAAACTCCTCCCTCTCCAGGGAAAAAGATCTTCAAAAGGCAATGCTGAGTATAAAAAAACGCTTCGGAAAAAATGCTGTACTGAAAGGGATGAACCTTGAAAAGGAGGCTACGGCCATGATGAGAAATCAGCAGGTAGGAGGTCACAAAGCATGACATACGATATGTTCAATTTTCTGGAGGATGAACACCAGTACGATGATATAATATCTTTGCCGCACCATGTATCAGCAAACCGGAAGCATATGTCAAACCGTGACCGTGCAGCACAGTTCTCACCATTTGCAGCGCTTACCGGATATGAGGACTCCGTTAAGGAAGCCGCCCGCCTTACAGATAAGCGTCCTGAGCCGGATGACGATCAGAAGGAGCTTCTCGATTCACGCATGAACGAAATGATAGATTCACTCCCCTGTGAGGCAGAGCTTACTTATTTCCTGCCTGACAAGAATAAATCCGGTGGCGCTGTCGTCACTGTATGCGGCATCGTAAGGCTTGTGGATGAATACGAGAAAATGGCAGTTTTCACTGACGGCAGACGTATACCGACCGAAGATATCCTCGGCATCCGTCTGCTGTAAATCAATATAAAAAAGCCTGAAAACAGTATAACATCTGTTTTCAGGCTTAAATTTTATTCCATATTTTTCAGTGCCTGTGAAAGCGGTATCTTCTTTATCTTACGCAGAAGTATGAAAGATACTGCCGTGTAGCAGACTCCGCCAATAAGCAACATAGCAGGTGCTGTCCACGGTGCGATCCAGAACGTGAGCCATCCGGAATATTCCATCATCATGGTATAGTATATCATCTTTATGACTATAAAGCAAAGTGCTATCGAAAGGAGAAGCGAAACTATCACTACTATCGAAGTCGCCCTGTTATACAGCCTTGATGCCTCTTTATCAGAGTAGCCGAGTATCTTTATCATTGATATTGATGACGCATTCTTTTCCACGATTATCTTTGCAAGCAGATATATCATGAGAAGGTATACTATCATCGCAAAGCCTCCGATCATGGGGAATATCATTCCCAGTGAGTCCTCAAGCTGGTCTGCCATTACCGTAAGGTCATGCTCCGTTATTACTGATGCGACCATAGTATCATCGATGTCAGTTATTTTTTCATTGGTGAAATATCCGCTGAAATATTCCTCATCATTCCCGAACATCTCATTGAAATCATCCATGTTCATAAAGATACAAAGCGTAGGCGGATAGTCGTACTTGTCGGATATTTTGAAGTCGTATTCTTTTCCGGAATACTTATCATGGAGCGTTACCGTACTGTGATTCTTCACACTGTATTTCTCCATATATCCTTCAGAAAGGAATATCTCACCTGATGAGAAGCTCTCATCCTTAAGATAAGACGAGTTTTCCTGTATGCCATATATCGTTATTTCCTCTTCATGATCATTTTCCAGTGTAGTTACACAGTATTTTTCTGCTCCCGGAGTTTCAGTCGGCAGAGGAGCTTTCAGAATATACTGATATTCCGAGAATTTCGATGCAACTACCTGATCCTTGAAGTGCGAAAGGAGCGGCGAAAACATCATTCCGAACATCAGAAGAACGCTTGCCAGGAATATACCAAAGAAAAGTATACAGTATGCAGGTATATTCTGTAATATGACTCTTGCACGGAATCTTGAAAGGAATTTCCAGTCCGGCAGTTTTACTGCCCTCTTTTTCTTTCGTCTGCTCAGATCCCTGCGTATGAACTTAAGCGGTGACAGCGACAGGGAATAACCTATGATTAAAAGATTGATGAGAAGTATTATTATCACAGGTATAACTGTTGTGCTCAAAAAAGCATCCGCATTCCACAGTGTCTTGTATGTAGGCAGCGAATAGCTGTGATAATACATATCTGCCACAAGGTACTTCATTCCGGTATATCCTATGATATTTCCTGCTATGGCTCCGGCAGCAGTAATGATAAGCGGAAGTGCAATATAATGTGCAAGGAGTTCTCCCTTTGTATATCCGGAAGCTCTAAGCGTACCGATAACAGAGGCTTCCTGCTCTATGGTGCTCCTTATAGTTACAGCAAAAGCAAATGACAGAACTACCATTACGATATACAGCAGAGCGTGCATCATTACAGAATCTCCGCCCATGTCATTTCCTGTGAACTGTATAGCCTGATTGTCCTGACGAGAAACAAAATCCTTGATAGTATTACCGTACTGTTCAGAGTTTACCGCAAGCTCCTTCATGATGTCATCAGCCAGCTCCTTCTGAGCATTATCGCTGAGGGAATCATCGTTATTCAGCCATGCATATTCATATTCAAGTCCGGACTCCCCCAATGCTTCAAAGTCCTTTTCACTCACCATTGCCACTGTGAATTTTTTGGCGTCGAACATCATATCAGTATTGTTCTTGAAGAGTGCGCTGTAGTCTGAAAATGCAGCAACTCCAACCACCTTGAAATCCATATCGCCGGCAGAAAAACTGTCGCCCAGATGGATATCATTGTTCTCCGCATATAGCCTGTCAAGAAGTATCTCGCCGTCGCCGGAAAGGTTCTCGCCGTCCATAAGATCGATACGATCCACCTCAGAACGAGGTTTATAGAAACGTACTGTATGCCCCTCATCAGACTCCTTGTTCTTGCGGAAAAGAGGATATATTTTCACCTCATACTTTTCCTCAATATCCGTCAGCAGCTTATCATCTGCCTCGTTCTCAAGGATGAAATGTCCGTTTTCAATGGAATAATCCTCAAAGCTGTTGTCATAGGCTTTCTTCATGGAATTGTCAGCCACAAGAAAGCCAGAAACAAAACCGATAGTAAGTGTAAGGAAAAGAAAGAGTGCGATATATTTTCCGATATCGTCCCTAAGCTCCCTTGGGATACGTTTGAGAAGCGGATTTTTCATAGCGCACCTCCTTACCAGTCAAGCTCTGCAGCAGGAGTTTTTACCTTATTCAGCTCATTCTTCCTTATCGCTCCATCACGGAATTTTATTACCTGGTCAGCCATGAGCTTTATAGCATCATTATGGGTAACGATAATGATAGTATTGCCGAATTTCTGATTTACCTCCTCGATGAGCTTAAGTATCTCCTTTGAGGTATTATAGTCAAGGGCTCCTGTAGGCTCATCGCAGAGGAGTATATCCGGATTCTTTACGATAGCTCTTCCTATTGCAGTTCGCTGCTGCTGTCCGCCGGAGAGCTGTGAGGGGATCTTGTTCTTATGTTTTGTAAGGCCGAGAGTCTCTATCAGATCATCTATAGGGAGCGGTTTATCGCTGAGATAAGCCCCTACCTCAATATTCTCCTTGACAGTAAGATTCGGAATAAGATTGTAGGACTGGAAAACATAACCAAGGTGCTTCCTGCGATAGAGTGAAAGCTGCTTTTCGCTTAGGCCCTCTATCTTTTCACCATTAATGATAACAGAACCGCTGTCAGCAGAATCTATTCCGCCTATTATGTTCAGCAGAGTTGATTTTCCAGAGCCTGAAGGCCCTAACAGTACGCAGATATGCCCCTTCTCCACGCCGCAGGTTATACCCTTGAGGACTTCATTTTTATTCTCGCCCTCACCATAGGACTTTCTGATGTTGTCAAGCTGTAAATACATTGCTATCCCTCCGTTATTATATCATGTAGCGTTCATATCAGTGATAACATATGAACGTCTATTCATATGTTATCACTTTAACATCCATTTGTCAAGTCCTTTTTTTAATATCAGATATGATTTGTATAATTGCAAAAATGTTAGCAAATGATAACTTATAATTATAGTGATAATGATAAAAAGCCATGAAGATACATCTGTACCTTCATGGCTCAATATTTGTTCAGATCTCAGAAAAGACTTTGCCTATCTTATCACATACCAGCAGATCCGCACTGCTGTCCATTTGAGTTGGTGACATATTGACAATAACAAGATTATTGCCATTGAAATAACGTATAAGTCCTGCCGCAGGGTAAACATTCAGTGATGTACCACCGATAATGAGGGTATCCGCAGAAGCAATGGCATTAACTGCTCCGTTTACCACATCATTGTCAAGTCCCTCCTCATAGAGCACAACATCCGGCTTGATGATACCTCCGCATTCACATCTGGGTATCCCCTCTGAACCGGTTATAGCCTCCATACCGTGGAATTTCCCGCATTTCATACAGTAGTTCCTGAGAACGCTTCCGTGAAGCTCAAACACTTTCTTGCTGCCGGCAGCCTGATGAAGTCCGTCGATATTCTGTGTGACAACTCCCGTGAGCTTGCCCTCCTCTTCAAGCTGTGCAAGCTTGAGATGAGCTGCATTCGGCTTTGCGTCGGTACATATCATCTTCGCACGGTAAAAGCGATAGAACTCCTCAGTCTTATCCATAAAGAAGCTGTGGCTGAGTATCGTCTCAGGAGGATAATCCCACTGCTGATGATAGAGTCCGTCAACGCTTCTGAAATCCGGGATGCCGCTCTCTGTCGATACTCCTGCTCCGCCGAAAAAGGCTATCCTCCTCGATGACTTTACGATATCACGCAGTTTTTCTATCTCTCCCATATCAGCCACCCATCACCTTTACATAGAATTTTCTTGTTCTCGGTCCGTCAAATTCACAGAAGTATATTCCCTGCCATGTGCCGAGGAGCGGCTTACCCTTGGATACTATTATCATCTCGCTTGCGCCTACAACAGATGATTTCAGGTGTGCATCGGAATTGCCCTCTGCATGGCGGAACGATACAAGATCCGGAAATGTCTTATCCATACCCATAAGAAAGTCATACTTGACATCAGGATCTGCATTTTCGTTAATTGTGATAGCAGCTGTGGTATGAGGACAGTACACTATGCATACACCCTCGTTTACACCGCTCTCAGTTATAGCCTCCGTTACCTCATTGGTTATATCAACAAGGCCCTGCGCCGGAGTGCTGAGCTGAAAATTGAATAACATTCAAACTCCTCCTTTATATCATGTCATGGGACATTATTTGCTTTTCTGGTAATACCGGCAGAAATAATTCAGACTGCATTCGCCGCATTTAGGACTTCTTGCCCGGCATATATCCCGTCCGAACTGAACGGTCTGGTGGCAGAAATGATTGGATATCTCCGGAGGGAGAAGCTTCACAAGATCCTTCTCCACCTTCGCCGGCTCCTTGTTGGATGTAAGTCCGAGGCGACCGGTTATGCGTATACAGTGGGTATCAGTCACAACTGCCGGCTTTCCGTATACATCTCCCAGGATAAGATTCGCCGTCTTTCTTCCGACTCCCGAAAGACTAAGCAGTTCCTCCATAGTATCAGGTACCTTTCCGCCGAAATCACTGATGAGCTGACCTGCCATCTCCTTTATGCTCTTTGCCTTTGTACGGTAGAATCCGCAGGGCTTCACATCCTCTTCCAGCTCAGTGATATCAGCTCCGGCAAAGGCTTCAAGAGTGGGATACTTCTTATAAAGCTTCTCCGTTACAATATTCACCCTTGCATCGGTACACTGTGCTGCAAGGCGTGTAGATATCAGCAGCTCATAGGGCTTATCATACTCAAGGCTGCACTCCACATCAGGATAGAGCTTTTCAAGCTCCTCGCAGGCAAGCTTTGCTATTTCCTTCTTAGTCATTCTTTGCCTCCTTAGCTGCAAATACTCTTTCCTTTGAGAGAATGTCATCATATACCCTGTACATCTTCTGCACAGTATTCTCAAGGAAATAATAATGCTTTATGTAAAAAGCCTCAAGCACGATTATGATAGTGACCAGCAGGAGCAGCATGAAATTATTTATAACAAGGGTGCCGATCATGAATATCGCAAGTATAAG